>JAGQPC010000943.1 GCA_020426925.1 Planctomycetales bacterium
GCGCTTGTTTTCCAAGTCAGGCCGCCGTCATCACTAAAGACTGCGTTGGTGTAGTGGTTCGGCCATTCGGAACGGTCGTTCTTCGCTCCGTAGTAGCGTGAGGGGCGGACCAGTCGCCCCTTGTTCTCCCCGTGCCTGAGCGTGATGCCGTGCTCGTTCATGTGCATCGATGGCACGTTGCCTCGACTGTCAGGGTGAATCGTCGGTTTTTCGCCAGTCCAGGTTTGGCCATCGTCTTTGCTGCGATAGATCGTCAACGGAGCTGGCGGGTGAACATCTTCGACAAACGCGAGAATGTCGCCGGTCGTTTCGTCAACTGTTGTCCCTCCTGAGTGGATGCCCGGATTCGCGATTGTGATTTCCGGTCCCCACGTTTTGCCGCAATCTTCACTCCGCCGAGCACGAATGTGCTTGCTGCCCCACGTTGCGATGATCGTCCCTTTCAGCGTCACAACCACATTTGGAAAACGCTCGTCAGAATAGACTTGCTGCATCTCCAAGGCGGGCTGGCCCAGGAAAGGTTCGACTGGACCTTCCAACGGATGAGCCGACACAACAGGAGCAAACACGCAGAACGACAACGCCCCAAACGCAGGAATCAACATTACAGGCATCCAATCTTTCATACTTAACAAATTCGGGTGAACCTATCGGCGACGTCGAAGGTGCACGAGCATTCCAACCGAAATCAAACTGACCACGGAAGGTTCCGGGACTGCTGCGGCTCGCACTCCTCTTTCTCCGTTTTCGTATCCGCTGCTTGCGAACGCGGCAACAAAATCGCCGCTATCGAATTTGCCGTCCGCGTTCCAGTCGCCAGAAGACCAGGTCGCCGGCTGGCCAGTTTCATACAATCCGGCGGTGAAAACCGTTACAAAGTCGCCACTATTGAATTCGCCGTCTAAGTTGGCGTCTCCAACGTACGTATTCAACTTGTCGGGTGACTCCACGAACACCTGAACATCGGCGGCAGTGAGCGTTCCATCGCCGTTGACATCAAACGTCGCGTCACCGGAGTTATCACGCACTGCCGCGACAAGCAGATCCAGATCGCCGATATCAAGCGTTCCATTTCCGTCAAAGTCACATGGATCAGCTGCTGCACTATCGAACAGGGCTTTGATTGCATCGGCAGGCAATGCGTCGTCATAGATTCGGAAATCGTCGATCAAGCCATGATAAAACCACTGGCCCCCACCGGCGGTCGAATCCTTATTTCGTCCGATCCCCAGAGTATCGGGACCGTCTGGGATAATATCACCCATGAATGAGATTGCGTCTCCGGTCAGATAATACGATTCGACTTCGCCGCCATCGATGAATAGGGTCCCTTCATTGTCGCCGTCAACCGTAACCGCAACATGATGCCAGTTGCCGTCGAGCAGACTGACTTCGTCGTCAACGTCGTTGATCAGATGGTCGGGGAAATCGACTCCACGAGCGCCCAAGTACATTCCTCCGTGGCCAACCGCCCCGCCGGGTCCGCCTGGCGAAAACGGAGACGTCGTCGTGTGGACAACCCACCGCATTTCTGCCGATCCCTGCGTCGAATCAGAAGCCGCAAAGATCGTCAGAACGTCGGTCAGATGTCCGTCCGGACCACCTGCTTCTTCGGTTGTGACTGGCTTGACCCATGCAGCGAGCGTTCCTTCTGTCAGCTGTCCCAGCGAGTCAGCGTGAGCCGACATGTCGACGTAGTCGTTGTCCTGATTGTTCGCTCCACCGGCAAAACTTGCAGCTTGCCCAATCTTGCCTGGGAACCCCGTTGTAGGACCGTCGTTTATCTTGATCCCGTCGAGTCCGTTTCCAGAAATATCTTTGATCGCGTCGCCGTCGACATCCACATCGTCGAACGTGTAGTGCACAACCAATCCACCCTGTACCGGCGTCACCGAAATCAAACCGGTCAGAGCCAACACGAAAGCAAGTCGCTTCATCATGACGTCATTCCTGTGCGATCAGAACAATGCAGTAAATGTCACATTCTTGGCAGTCAGCTTGAGCCTGTGATGCAGAGTATCATCGCATAGCGCGAACGCCGATTCACTATCGGAGGCCAGATAAAAGGCAGATTTGCGGTGATATTTTTGGCTCGGCGAATGAGACGACCGACATCATAACTGAGGCAACGAGATCTCGCGTTTCAAAGTCTTCGTCGCTGTTCCAATCGCATTCCGCAAGAGTCGAATTCCGCTTTAGTCGTGGTCTGCTCGCGTCAACGACGAATATCGGTGTGGAAATTTCGATTCACTTACTTCACAATGTCATACAGTCGTTTCTTATTTATCTTACGAAAGGTGTCTGGCGAATGCGGCCATTATTTACATTTGGGCTTTTAATGCTTGTTACATCTCCATTACTCGGAGCGGATCCGTCGGAAGTTCCTGCGCCTGCACCTGTCGGAGGCACGATCGATTGGGTTTACGACTACGAAGACGCGAAAGAACTAAGCCGGCAAACGGATCAGCCAATGTTTGTTGTTTTTCGCTGCGAGCGCTGAGAGGCTTGCTCCGACTTCGACGGACAGGTTGTTCGTCACGACCAAGACATTGCTGAGCTCGCCAAAAACTTCGTTTGTGTTCGTATTCAATCGATGAACGCAGTCGACCTCAACCATTTCCAATTCGATCGCGATTTGACTTGGATGTCGTTCTTCCAAAACGCGGACGGGTATACTTATGCTCGGTACGGCGGGCGAGAAGACGCTGCTTCGGAGAGCCATCTGACGAAACAGTCGCTCGAAAAGACGATGCAGCGAGTTCTGAAGCTACACGACCAACAACAGGTTCAGCCAGATTCTGATTTCGAGCCTCGCGGGTTAGCGAAACTTGCCGCGTACGATATTCCGACGATGCGGCAGATGATGAGCAAACGTAAAGAGTCCTGCATTCACTGCCACGACATTAAAACTTCGCAACTGCGAGATCTCGCACAGCAGGGCAAGCTCGAGAAACGGATGGTCTACACATATCCGTCGCCGAGCACCTTTGGTCTAAAGATCGATTCACACGACCAGACGTTGGTCGAATCGGTTGCAGCTGACTCTGCAGCTGCCGTAGCCGGTTTACAGAACGGTGATCGCGTCGTATCGATGAACGGACACCGCACGATTACGTTTGGCGATATGACTCGTGCTTTAGAATTGGTCTCGATCGATGGCGGAGACGTTGATGTAAAGTTTGTTCGAGGTGACAAGCTGCAAACGGCACGCGTTTCTTTGAAGCCTAATTGGCGGGCGACGGGTGATCCGTCATGGAGATCGTCGACGGGAGTTGTCGGCCCAAGCTCTGGCTTTTGGGGATTCAAAGTCAAACCGGAGGACCGCGAGAAGCTCGGAATTGCTGATGACAAGCTAGCGGTTCGAGTCAACTTTCTGTGGGGACAGTGGACAAAGGACGCAGGAATCAAGCACGGCGACACAGTAGTCAGAATTGGCGACAACACTGCCGACATGACGATCCGACAGCTTCAAGCTTACTTGCAAATGAACTTCGAATACGGCGCACCAGTTGAAGTCGAAGTACTGCGAAATGGCAAACGTCAATCCATGAAAATGACTCTGCCCGATCGGCCAGACGATTAGGCGATTTGCATGACTTTGCCTGCAAGCCGTAGTGGATCTTGCTATGCTAAAGATCCCCGTGCGGTCAGCGCAGAGTAGAATCGTTTAAGCGAAGAAACGTTGCAGCAAAGGAAGTTTTGCAACTTCCACTACAGCACCATTGAAGATGGTTCGTTATTGCTGCGATATTCCTTCAATGATCATTTTTGTTTGCTGTTTTACACTTTCCGGATCGAACAGCTTTTTCCAGTCGTCCTTTAGCAACTGCTTTTCGCCGTATGCGGAGATCAATTGAGCTCCGTCGCTAAACGGAAACGGAGCCAGTCCAAATGCGATTCCAAGCTCGACTCGGATGTGACCGTACATAAAATCTTCTGCCGCGGCGCGAGGCACTCCGCGGCTGACCGCTTCTTCCAGTACGTTTCGAAGTGTCCGAATCAAAGCGATGCTACATGTCTCTGCCATGGTCGGCTCGAGTATCGCCATCTGCTCGACTGTGATTCGGTGGCTTCGCGTCACCGGGCGGTAGAATTCTTTTGCTAGATTTTCGCCGATGGCATAATGTTCTTCGGGACCTTGCATCAGAGCGCATACGATCGCCTGCCGTGCTCCAGCTCCGCCAAAGAAATCATCGCGTTCGGGTTGAGTATCGAAATGATCGAAAACGTTCGGGTGACATGGGTGTGTCACAAAGTACGTGATGTCGCCACGCTCGGGCAATTCGCCTGCGTGCGCTGCAGCCGGGTCCAACGTAATCACAATCGTGCCGGGCTGAACGTAGGCTACAACCTCGCGAGCCACACTGCCGAGCAACCGATCAGGAAGCGCGAGAATAACAACTTCGGCACGTTCGAGCGCAGACGCTTGCTCGGTCGTTGACAGGCCACGATCTGCGATCTGCTGCCTCCCTGTTTCGCTCACTTCGACCAGCAGCAGTTCGTGCGCGTCGTTGATTTTCAAATTGTCTGTCAGGCGGCAGCCCATCTTACCGCCGGCGCCGAGAATGGCGATTCGTGCCATCAACCGTACTCCAAATGATCACATGTTTGTTTTGCTTATTGCGTCTGAGCCCTTCAGCAGTGTCGACCAGACATCATCTTTTCCGACTTGGCCGCCTTTGAAAACAAATTCAACTCCGTCCAAATCGTTGTCCGCGTAAGCCCGGCATAGCGGCGAACCCGGCGCGACAGGCGCGATCGCTTCCAAAGCCGTTATTCCCAGTTCGCGCGCTATGTAGCCCGACGTATCGCCACCCGCTATGCCAACTCGCTTAATCCGATGTTCGGCGAGTATTCGCTTCAAGATCTGGCCTAGCTTCGGACCAAGCGTCCGCCCGCTGCGGAGCCGTATCTCTTGCTCGCTGAATCCCAGCGATTCAAACGCGGCAATCGTCTCAGGGACGCGTGAATCATTCGGGCCTCGGCTTGAATGCAGAATCACATTCGCTCCACCGCGAACAAGGTCGAGCGTCCTACCCACAGTCGCGCGAATTTCTTGCTCGCTAGTTTCTGGACTAATCAGTCTCGACGGATTAAGCGGAATTGCCTGAAAGCCATGATCTTCGGCCCACGCGATCTGCCGGGCGTTCACCGGGGAGCAGCTGCCGGTGATCACGAGCAACTGTTCGACGCGAGCAACCGGTGCCTGAATTGGTTCGCAAGACCGCATCGAATCGAGATAACCACATTCGCTCCAATGAGCGGATAACGCATATTCGACTCCCGACGAGCCAACAACATAGGTTTGCGAAGCATTGCCTGCGATCGACTCCAGGACATTGCCGACACGAGGCAAATCCGCTTCATCCAACAAATCGATCAGCAGACCATCCGCTGTCAGCAAATCGGCTAAGTCGCATCGATCAGACGATTGCCGCAGTCGCAAAATATCAAGGAGCGAGACTTTCAAATCCGTTTGACGCGCGAGATGCAATCGCAAATCGGCTTCCACCATCGGAGTGATCGGATGTTGTTGCATCGTTGGATGTCGATCAAGACGATATGCCTCTGTGTCGAGCCCGGACTTGGCAAACAGGTTGCCAAACACTTGATAACGAGCGAGATTCGGAGCTCCAACAACGACTGGCACGCACTTCGTTCCGATCACTCCTCGACCCAGCTCGATCGCTTTGCCGATGTTGCCAATTTCTGGCGACGAATCGAAAGTCGAGCAGACTTTGTAGTGCACAACTTTCGCGTTCGAATCTTTGAGGCGAGCTAAAGCTGGTTTCAGTTCGGCGTCCATCTCCGCGGGAGACATCGAACGGCTCCACCCTGCGATGCCAAACGCGCGAAGGTTATCGAACGATTGCAACTGTGACTTCGTGGGCGGCTGCAGAAACAGCACGGTTCGCAAGCCGGACCATTGCAGAACCTCCATGACGTCAGTCGAACCGGTGAAGTCATCACCGTAGTAGGCGAGGATCGGATCGCTCATCGGCGGCCTCCGAACTTTTCCAGCGCCTGGCGCAACTCAGTGTGTTGCTTTGCGTATTCATCAAGAGCGATGCCCGCGGTGGCGGCTTCCCAAGCCTGTTGGATTCCTCGCAGCCCAGCAGCCGGACCGCCCGGGTGCGCCATGATTCCGCCACCAGCCACATAGATCACGTCTTGCGTTCCGCCGAGCCGCAATGTTTCTGGTGCTTGTCCGCCCCATTGCCCGGACGAGATAACGGGCATCGCGTGATAGCCGCTCCACATCGGTTCCTGCAGCGACTTCAGCGAGCGTAACACCGATTCGTCCGGCTCGCAGAATTTATTTTGTAATCCGTTTACGTGTAGGTGGTCGACGCCGATGGCTCGCCACAGTTTTTGGTACGCGGTGAATTCGATTCCAAGCATCGGATGGCGATTGAACATTCCCCAGCCATTGCGATGGCCGTGAATTGGCAACTCGCAGCCCGCTCGCAATGCACTCACTCCTGCAAAGCCAACGTGATTCAGGCTGACCATCACACACGTTCCACCTGCCGCAAGAACATGATCGTGATGCCGAAACATTTCGTCGACTTCGTCGCTGATGTTCACCGCATACATCACCTTGCGACCGGTACGTTCGGCGAGATCATTGATTTCACGCATGACGCAGTTAACGCGTTCTTTGAGCGGCGAGTGCGGCGGATTTGCCATCAGCTCGTCGTCCTTAACGAAATCAATTCCAGCTTCGCCAAGTTCGCGAACGAGTGCCGCAGTTTGCTCGGGGGACAACCCGACACTCGGCTTCACGATGGTGCCGATAATTGGTCGATCGTGTACGCCCGCCAGTTTCCGCGTTCCCTCGACACCAAACTGCGGCCCGGGGTAACGCCGGGCAAACACGTCGGGCAATTCCAAATCGATTAGCTTGCACCCCGAATGTTCTGCAAGTTCGTAAAGGTTGCCGCACACGGTTGCAAGCAACGTCGGAATGTTCGCGCCAACGTTGTCTTGCGGAAACGCGATGCGAATTTCGGCTTGCTGACGAACCGCATTCACATCTGGCTGTTTCGAGCCCGGAAGCGATGGCGTCGAGACCGTTTCGAGCGGAGTAATCTCGAGAACCTTCGCGCGAGCCTTTGCCTTCAGTTCTTCCGTTTCGCCTGGAACAGGAAGAAACGTTCCCGAACTCTGCTCGCCCGCGATCATCTCGGCTGCTTGCTCAAGAGGAATCGCGGTTTCGATCCGGTAGGTGGCGACGATTGCTTCTTTTTGCATTAACCAATTCTCAATTGCCCCAGATTCTAAGCGGCCCGTCTTGCATCACGTGGCCTCCGCAAACATAACTGAGATCTCTCTGGGATCAAGCCCGAACGACAATCGACACGGAGACCTGTTGATGTTCTTTCCACAAAGACTGTGTGTGCTCGCCGCTTTACTTTCGGTTAGTTCTAGCGAGTTGTTTGCACAACAGAGCCCTGATTACGCTCCGGCTATCGAAAAACTTCAGGCAGCCGTTCGCTACGAAGTGGAACAAAAGAATGTGCCAGCTTTCTCGATTGCCATCGTTGATGGCAAGACGCAGGTCTGGGCGAGCGGATTTGGTTTTCAAGACGCCGACAAAAAAGTCCCGGCAACTGCGGAAACAGTTTATCGGGTCGGTTCGATTTCGAAGCTGTTCACCGACATCGCGGTCATGCAGCTCGTCGAAAAGGGCAAGTTGGACCTCGATGAGCCGATTCAAACGTACATCCCCTACTTCAAACCAGAAAACCCGTATGCCATTCCGCAAACGCTAAGGCAACTGATGACGCATCGGAGCGGGCTAGTGCGTGAATCGCCCGTTGGCAACTATTTCGATCCGGACGAACCTACGCTAACCGAAACCGTGACGAGTTTGAATCGAACCAAGCTGGTCTACAAACCGAACGAGAAAACCAAGTACTCCAACGCGGCGATCGCGGTTGTCGGTTCGGTGTTGGAACAACAGATAGAAGAATCACATCCTAACCGCGTACGCCGTTCGATCTTTGATGTGCTTGGAATGAAGCAAAGCAGCTTTGTCGTTTCGCCTGCCGTGGAAGACAAGCTGGCGACCGGCTGGATGTGGACGTACGACGATCGACGCTTTGCGGCACCAACGTTTCTGCTTGGCACGGGGCCTGCGGGAAACCTTTATTCCAACGTAGTCGATCTGGGCAAGTTCCTGTCTTGCATTTTCGAAAGCGGGCGAACGGACCACGGCCAAATCTTGCAGCCGGATACACTGAAGGAAATGCTGACTCCTGGAACGGACTCAAACGGGGATCCGCTTTCGTTCGGCATCGGATTTCATGTGGGCGAGTTGGATGGGCACACGAAGATCGGGCATGGCGGCGCCGTCTATGGCTTTTCAACTCAACTGGAAGCACTTCCAGAACTCAAGCTGGGAGTCGTTGCTATGTCTGCTTTGGATGGTTCAAATGGTCTCGTCGAACGACTTGCAAACTACGCGTTACGACTAATGGTCGCGGTTCGAGGTGGAAAGCCGTTGCCTGAATACCGACAGACGACCGCCGTCCCCAGCGAGAGGATTGGCGATTTGATCGGCAAGTATCGAGAAGTCGAAGGCGAGCGACTCACGCACATCTACGAGCTGAACGAAAAAGTGCTGATGCAGCGAGGTTCGTTTCGGTTCGAGCTTCGTGCCGCCGCAGACGATGGCTCGATCGTTACCGATGATGTGATTGGCTACGGCACTAAGATTATTCGCGATGGCGCAGGTCAATTGAACGTCGGCGACATCCAATTCAGACGCTTGCCTGCCATGCCGCCAAACGACATTCCCGATCGATGGCGAGGTCTGATTGGAGAATACGGCTGGGACCACAACACGCTGTACATTTTGGAAGATGACGGAAAGCTGTACGCGTTGATCGAGTGGTTTTACTATTACCCGCTCAAGGAAATCAGTGATGACGTTTTCGCGTTTCCAGACTACGGGCTCTATCACGGAGAAGGGCTAAAGTTCAAACGAGACAGTCGAGGAATTGCAACAGAAGTGAACGCGGCCGAAGTTGTTTTCCAGCGGCGAAACGTTGGGACACTAGATGGAGAGACATTCAAGATCACGCCTCTCAAACCGATCGACGAGCTTCGCGGGACTGCATTGTCCGCGTCGCCTCCTGCCGAACGCGGCGATTTTCGCGATTCCGATCTCGTGGAATTAGCAAC
>JAGQPC010000944.1 GCA_020426925.1 Planctomycetales bacterium
CGCAACCGTAACAATTGAGGTCCAGCCGGTTCCGGATCCACCGGTCGCAATCCCGGACGACTATCGGATCAGCAATAACCGCTTGTTTGTAGTTGATGTCCACAGTGGCGTATTAGCAAATGACTATGATGTTGACTCCGATTCAGATTCACTCAACGCTAAACTTCAGAATGGCACACAATTTGGTGCTCTAGATCTGCTTGGTGATGGTTCGTTTACTTACGCGCCGGAACCGGGATTCGAAGGAGAAGATACGTTTACCTACGTTGCATCGGACGGATCTCTTGAATCGGAGCCTACGGAAGTAACGATTTTTGTTTCAGATCCAGTAGTCGTCCCGCCGCAGATTGAAGTGCGGCTGGAGGTCGTGCAGTTCGGCGTCCCTGTCTCGACCGTACTCGCCAATTCAACGTTTACTGTCAACGCGTATGTCCGTGACAAAGGGGACGCACCCCGTTTGGGCGTAGAAGCTGCCTATATGGACCTGCTATACAACGACGATTTGGTAGGCGTTGCCGGTCCGATTACCTTCAATCAGTTCTTTTATTCGTCCAATCAATCTGGATCGACGGACCAAGCCGGAATCGTCAATGAAGTGGGAGCAACCGCGTCAATCAGCCTCGACAGCGATGAAGAGTTTTTCTTGTTTTCCGTTCCTTTCACAGCATCTGATCTTGGTGGCACTGCTACGTTTTCCGCAAATGGTCCAGAGGACTTGCCGGAAAACGCGTTCCGACTTCAAGGTGAACTTGAGCCAGTGCCGAACTCGCTCGTTGAATTCAATTCGTTTGATCTAGCGATTGTTGGTCGACCGATCGGGATTGACGACCAGTACGAAACAGGCAAGAACATCCCTGTTTCCGGAAACGTCACCGACAATGACAGCGGCGAATCATTGGTTGCCACGCTGATATTGCCTCCATCGCATGGTTTCCTGTCTCCGTTCGACTCGACCGGATCGTTCACATACTTCCCTGATCAAGGATTTGAAGGCACCGACGTCTTTTCGTACTTGATCAGCAATAGCGCTGGCAGTAGCGAAACTGCAACGGTGACATTAAAGGTAGTTGATAACCCGCCGGTTGCCGTCGACGACTTTTATGCGATTGGAGATGCCGGCCCGATTGTGAATCTCGATGTGCCTGCTTCCGCAGGAGTTTTGGCGAACGACTTTGATCCGAATGGAGATGATCTGTTGCCCTTCCTCGTTTCACAGCCTTCCGCTGGGAATGTTGTTCTTAATTCGGATGGGTCGTTCACGTACACGTCTATTGATTTCTTCCAATCCGATTCGTTTGAATACATGGTGCAAGCGGGAGATCTTGAATCGGAAATCGCTAGTGTTACATTGAGTTCTGAATCGTCAAGCGACATCACTGGTCATGCTTTCGTCGATCGCGACGTTGATGGAAACTTCGATGCGGGCGAGATTGGCCTTGAATTAGTACAAGTGAGTCTTAGTGGAACCACGATTGAAGGAGAGATTATCTCGTTAGTTACAAGTACGGCTCTCGATGGGTCCTATCGATTTGAAAACATTCCTACTGGTGCCTACAGAGTCGTTGTTTTTCTTCCAATTGGGTTCGACCCAACGACTACGCAGAGTGTCGACATCGAGCCTGGTCTACGGACGCCAATTGATTTTGGGTTCGGTAGAATCGTCAGCATCGGTGGTCAAAAGTTTAATGATCGGAATGCTAATGGGCGCCTCGACTTCGGCGAGCCCGGGCTGGCTGACTGGCTAATCGACATAACCGTGGACGGTCCGTTTGGAAAGCGAACTAGTTTGCAAACTCGGACCGACGACAACGGCTTCTATTCGCTCATGAATGTCGGACCAGGGCAAATTACTGTCAAAGAAGTTGCTCGGGCCGATTGGACTCAAACAGTACCGTCAGCTTCAGGCGGGTACGTCTTCGATTCCGCAGATGGTAGTCGGTTCGACCTCAACTTTGGTAGCTACCTTGCTTACTTCACAGGAGTTGTTGCCGGATCGCTCGACGGAAACGGCAATCTGATCGTAGTGAACGATTATTCGAATCCGCTTACACGGGAAAGCAGTTTAGAACGGCTGACGTTTGTAGAATCACAATCGTCCTCGCCTTCAGCTAACGGAGTTATTTCGGCACGCAAGACTATTTCCCTTCCGGAGGATGCCAAACCTCAAGCCGTTTTCGTGGCTGACCTAAATAACAATGGCACAGAAGATATCGCCGTAGCATCGATCGGAGCCACCAATGGAATCTTGCTGTTTGAGGGCACCGGTAGTGGATTTGCGCCGGCTGGTCGAGCGTTAACTTGCAGCACGTTTCAGCAAGCACCGGTACTCGATCGCTGCGATGGGCCCATTGACGTCGTTGGCGGTAACTTCCGACAAGGTTCTGGCGCGATTGACTTTTTGGCAACCGCCAATTTTCGGTCAAATACCGTTTCGATTATTCGCCGTGGGAGTAGCGGATTCAGCAATCCACGATCGGTTCAGCACATTCCCGTCGGCAATCAACCCATTGCTGTCGAAGTTGGACAGTTCAATGACGACAACTTCACGGACATTGCGGTCGCAAACCATGCTTCCAATTCTGTGTTTATTCTCGCCGGAGACGGACACGGCGGGTTCATTCACAGCGAGACGATTTTCGGAATCAACAGCCCGACCTTCTTACTCGCTGAAGACTTGAATGGTGATTCGCTGGAGGATCTCGCTGTAACGAATTATGGCTCGAACGAAATCTCGGTGTTCATCAAAAACTCCGATGCGACATATTCCGAGACTCGGTATCCCACCGGACGGAAACCCCAGTCCATTGCGGCCGGTGACCTAAATGGAGATTCCATCACTGACATAGCCGTTGCAAATTCCGCGTCGCAAGATATTACAGTGCTCCTTGGTGACGGGTTTTCCAAGTTCTCGAGAACGGCGAGCTTTGGATTGCCGCCGATCCCGGTGATAACTTCCGCGGCTGGACAAAGTCCCCAAACGATCT
>JAGQPC010000945.1 GCA_020426925.1 Planctomycetales bacterium
CGATCCCGCTGGACGCTCCGGTGACAACTGCCATTCTATTTTGCAGGAGCTCCATATTGGAAGCAGCGGTCACTCGAAGCTGCGTGCAGTTGTAACGGATATAATGAATGTGCTGGCGCCGCTAGAGCGAACAGCGCTGGGCGTCGACGTATAGTATATCGGCTAATCTAACATTTTCTGCAGTCGGCGCCACGATCGTTGAGTGGGAACGGGGCAATCGATCAGCCAACGGAACAGCAACCAGGAATCTCGACGATATGGCGATCGATCTAAACAGTCGCTTGAAGAACGCAGTTTTTGCATTTCGCGGCTACAACGTGACCAACCTGGGCAAGACGCCCCAACTGCTGGCTCACCCTCAGTATGGCCCGATAGTCGAAAGTTACCTGACCGAGGCGAGCGAAACATGCCGCGACATTATCGGCCGTCCAGTGGATCTAGTTCAGCGAGTCCGGGACGAAAAAGAGACGGAGCTGGCCGACTACGCTGAAGCCATCGCACTCATCGTTGCAGTCGAGCAAGCGCAGATCAAGCTACTCGAAGAATTTCACGGAGTGTCCTACCAGGGCGCACGTTTGGCGACGGGGTTTAGTCTGGGTGAAATCAGTGCACTTGTTGCCGGTGGGGTCTACGCAATGTCGGACGCACTAAAGATTCCGCTCGAAATGTCAACCGACGGAATCGATTTAGCCGCTGACGTGACCTTGGGTGTGCTCTTTTCGCGCAACACTGTTTTGCCGATGGACAAGATTGAGCGGCTCTTTCTTGAAATTAACAACGAAGGCAAAGGTATGATCGGCATGTCGACGATTCTTTCGCCAAACTCGATTCTTGTTCTAGGCACAGGCAAGACGCTCGATCGATTTCGCAAACGAGTGCGTGAAGTGCTGCCTCGAGGTGTTCACCTGCGTCGCAACGAAAACAAGTGGCCGCCGTTGCACACGTCGATCATGTGGGAACGACACATCCCGGACCGAGCATCAAAGTTATTACGCACGCTGCCGGGAGGTTTCGTGCTTCCGTCGCCGCCAATTCTGTCTCATGTGACCGGAGATATCTCCTACACGGAAACGAACTCGCGAGAATTAATTCGGAACTGGATTGATCATCCTCAGCGTCTGTGGGACGTGATTTGCAAGATCCTGGCGATGGGAATTAAAACGGTGATTCACGTCGGTCCTGCTCCGAACATCATTCCCGCAACATTTGGGCGGCTGGCCGTCGATATCGAAGCTCAAACAAAGGGAAGCCGTGGGATGCGAGCACTTTCTGTCGCTATTCGTCGCCCATGGTTGCAAGCGTTGCTTCCCAGTCGAGCCGCACTGTTGCGAGCACCTCACCTAGAACACATCATTTTGGAAGATTGGCTGCTCGGCGGCCCGCTCGACGATTCCAAGTAAAGCCCGCATAATGTCGTATTGCTGATTTTAGTTCACTCTGTCCTTGTTACTCATTCGTCTACGAGATCACCGCATATGAACGGATTCTTAGGAACGCGAGGATCGTTCATGCTGGATCTGGTGTTCACCGCCATGTTCGCTGTGGTACCGGTGATGTTGGCCAGCATCTATTTGGCAAAGTACAAACAGAGATTCCAGCTTCACAAACAGATTCAAGTCGCACTCGGCATTGTCCTTTTGGTCGCAGTCGCCGCTTTCGAAATCGACATGCGGATGAATGGGTGGCACCACTTGGCGGAGCCGTCGCCATACTGGCAAGACGGATCCTGGAACGATTGGGTCGACTACGGGCTCGCCGTTCATCTTTTCTTTGCAATCCCGACTCCGTTCCTGTGGGGATACGTTATCGTCCAAGCGATGCGGAAATTCCCGAACCCACCGCAGCCCAACGAGTACAGTCGAGCTCACCGTTTTTGGGCACGAATCGCCGCGATAGAAATGACGCTGACCGCTTTTACCGGGGTCGTGTTTTACTGGCTGGCGTTTGTCGCGTAGCCAAGCTGTCATCAGTGCTGTGTTGAAGACATTTGAGGGCGACCTTCGGCTTCCTGGCTTTTTAATCATTCCCAAACTCAAGACGCTTTGCAGCAAGCGAGTTGAGATGTAGAAAGTTACAAATCTGCGTCGGCTGACCCAGCACTTACAGTGCTGGCATGCAAAGCTCGGGCGACGCTGCTATCTTTGAGCCAGCGGTAAAGCACGCAAAGCGGGTCAGTCAATTCATCTTTGGCTGATGTCAGCGAATGCAAAATACCGATTGCTAGAATTTGTAGCGAATATTCTAGTTATGCTGGCAGGAGACAGAAGTGAATGGAGACTTGATTCGTATAATCATTCACGTAACTTGCGCTTATTGGCTGCTCAGCGTATCCTCGCTACTGCTTGGCGAGGGAAATCATCAGCTCGCTCCGGTAATCGGTGGTAATCGGCAAGCGGCCGCTGCAGCTGGGGTAACCGTCCCTGTGCTCTCTCCCGACCAGTTTTATACAGAACTCCGTGTGGCACAGCTACCAGGACTCGGGGCGACACCACGCGGACTCAGCAATCTGCCAGCTGAGTCCAGACTTGGCTCATCAAGCAGAGGATTGGGCGGCATTTCAGGCAGCTTTTTACGTAACACGAGTACACGGACTCCATCAGGCCTGGGAGCCACAACCAGCAATTCGTTAAGTCAGCTCAGACCCTTGAATGTCATTGGGGACAGTACATCCGGAGGATGTGGCGGATTGTTGATAGGAGGAGCCCTGGTCGCCACGATTGGCCATCCAACATACGCTTGTTCTCGTCTCAATATCGCCGAGAACAACAGCCCAGTTGTCCGTGATCGCGCCTATCTAACTTATCGGCACTACCACAATGCGAGCATCTTTGACGTTTTTAGTTATTCTCCCCAAGGCCGTGCGAGTGAATTCGACATCGATCAGTTCACGTTTGGGCTAGAGAAGAAGTTTTATCCGAATTGCTCGCTGGAGTTTCGGCTACCAATTCAAAGTCAGCTTGGATCTAACCTGACCTTTGTGCAATCCGATTCTGGCGCGACGACAGACGGGTCCAACACCAATCTGGATGATATCCTTGCCAACGGGACCGACGAAGCCATCGGCAACATCAGTTTGATCTTCAAGCACGCGTTGTTCGATTCGAAAAACACTTACTGGTCGGGTGGTGTTGGTGTCAATATCCCGACGGCGAAAGACATACGAATCCGAGGCGAAATCGACGACGAACAGTACCAGATCTATGCAACTCCGCCTGCTCCACCCGGAACGCTCATAAACGGCCCCGTCCCTACCAGCCTGCCGCTTAGAGTTACGTTCGACGGCACTTACGAGAACGAGACTGTCAATCTTCAGCCGTTCCTAGCTGGTTTATGGTTTCCATCGGGGAATGTCTTCGTACAGGGGTTTGCTCAGCTGGACGTTCCGTTGAACGAATCGCCAGGCCAGGTTTCGGTAGATATTACTAGGCCCTTGACGACATCGGTCGCGGACGCCGGCGAGATTGGAATACAAACACTGTTGCGGTTGAACTTGTCGACAGGAGTTTGGCTGCTGACGAGTTCGAGTCCAAGAGGAAGATTCAAAGGGATCGGGGCGATGTTCGAGGTTCACTATACGACAACGTTGAACGATCCGTCCGGCGTGTCCGTTCAGCTTCCATTGCCGTTACCGTTACCTGGAATACCTTCAAATCTAGACCTGGATGTAGGAAACCTCGGTGGCCGCATTGACTCCCTTAACATGGTCGCAGGCATCCCGATCGTAATTGGCGAAACGACGATCTACAACGGATTCGGCGTTCCTATTCGAACTGGATTTGACCGAGGTTTCGATTTCGAATACAGCGCAACGATCGATCGACGTTTTTAGCTGCTCACGCAATAACAGCTTCCCACGGAAACACGTCTAGCCTAGCTGGCTTATCTGTGTCGTTTGCGGCGCAGAAAAATAAGAATCCACGTGACGAAGCAATGCAAAAACACCAACGACTGGGGTTCTGGAACTGCGCGCGTAACTGTCCTGGCACCGTTCAAGTGGTTAATTACCAACAGCGCATCATTTGGTGCAACAAAATTGTCGCCTGAAACGTCCACAAATGGAGGAGGCGTTAAGGGAGCCTGTGGTGGATTGGGCAGCGGACCGAATTCGCTATCCCGGATTACAGGGTCATTCAGTTCATTGATGATCAAAAGTGCGTCGATCGGAGAAATAGAACCGTCGGCGTTCACATCTAGAGCCAGTGCAGCATTGTGCCACGGGCGAAAACTCGAAACCAAGGAGAAAAATGCTCCAGCGACGAGACGTCCATCTGAATCGATTTGTGCCATGATGTCTTCGCTCACGTCTATCGTATCTTCGATCACTACGGGAATCGTGACTTCTACGTTGTAAGTAATCGAATTGCCATCACTGCTGTGTTCAACCAAATGCACCATTCCCATTTCGACACCAGTTGCCATCAAGGGATCGCGTGTCAGGTCGATTGGATCACCCAGACTTTCGGAGCTTATCGTCCCCCGGTCTAACGTCAGTCTTTGACGTGAAGCGTCGAATTCGCCACCAGTGACAGTTGCCGGTGCAGTTGACGCCACGATTCCTCCTAGGCCAGTCGTCTGAACAACAATGTCATCATCCAGAATAAACGTCATATTCGAGACTTCAAATACTCCGCCATTGAACGTGATACTTTCGACAAGCGGAAGTCCATTTGGAACCTGCGACACAGATATCTCTGCCATCAGTGACCCTGTCAGTGTCGTTTCTGCCGATGCGGTTCCATATTCGTTCGCATCCAGTGTGACTCCGAACCGATTTTGGTCAATAGTCGGCGTGATAAGCGTAAGGTTATCCAGAACGACGGTCTCGCCCCAAAGAGACGATGGACAACATACCACCAGTGTGACTGTAATAACGATGCGGATTCGACCTGGCATAGCTTCTCCAACTACGGTAGCAAATAAATGGCTCGGCACCTTTCACGGCGACTGTGTATTGACACCACGGTAATCAACATCTGTCAAGAGAACACGTAGAGCTGTCCGTCAGTCATATCGTCGCGTGCGGTCGCCAATTCTAGCAGAAGCGGCACGTCGCTGTGGCCCTGACTGCCATTCCACAATAGACTGATGTACACACTAAACCAAACTGCAGTACGCTAGTGACTGTTGCTAAATTTGTTGCTACGGAACGTGGCACACGCGTGAAAAACAACAACGACGACAAGGTGGATTAAAGGCAGTTTCCCGACGATGAACGAACCATTTCTTTTCAAACTTTGCTCTCAATTCATCTGTTCCTTGATCGCGATCTTCGCGTTGGCGTCGCCGCAAGTTCGTGCTGACGAGCCGTGGCAGGCAAATCCGGATACGGTTGCAAGACTGACCAAACAGCGATCTGAGTTCAACTACGACGAAGCAAAAGTTCCTGCCTACACGCTTCCCGATCCGCTCGTAAAATCCGATGGCTCCAAAGTCACAGACGCTGACGACTGGAACCAGACGCGTCGTGCCGAACTGATGGAACTCTTTCGCAGTCAAGTCTATGGTCGTCGACCGACAACGCCGTACACGATTCGATTCGATAAGACGGCGGAGATCGATGACGCGTTCGACGGCTTGGCAGTTGGTCGTAGTATGAGTGCGGTCATCACGGTTGGCTCGCGTTCGTATGCGTTTCCGTTCGTTGTGTTTGTTCCCAAGAAGGAAAATCAAAAAGTTCCGGCTATCGTTCATATTAACAATCGAAACTTCATCTCGCTGAAGACGGCGACGACCGAACACGATCCATTTTGGCCGGTGAAGTCGATTGTTGAACGAGGCTACGCAACGGCTTCATTCCACACGTCCGACGTCGATCCGGACGACAAGACTAGATACGCTGACGGCGTTCGCTCATTTTTCGCGGATGGCAAGCCACCGCCTGATGACGCGTGGCGGAGTCTGTCAGCTTGGGGCTGGGCGGCCAGCCGAGTTCTCGATCATTTGGAAACGCTCGACGTTGTCGATGCGACGCAAGCCGCGGTCGTCGGACATTCCCGAGGTGGCAAGACGGCGCTGTGGGCCGCATGCGAAGATACTAGATTCGCGATTGCGTACAGCAACAATTCCGGCTGCGGCGGCGCTGCGTTGTCGAGGCGCGCTTTGGGAGAAACCGTCGGCAGGATTACAGAAGTCTTTCCGCACTGGTTCTGCAAGAACTTCGCCGACTACACAGGTCGAGAAAAACATTTACCAGTCGATCAGCACGAAGTCATGGCGTTGATCGCTCCTCGCAGTATCTACGTCACCAGCGCCGACGAGGATCTATGGGCTGATCCTCGTGGCGAATACCTATCGCTCGTTTCAGCGTCGCCTGTATTCCGGTTGCTCGGCATAGATTCCATCGCCGACGAATCGATGCCCGCAGTGAATCAGCCGCGTGTTGTCGGACACACCGGGTACCACATCCGCAGCGGAGCCCACAACTTGGGCGAGCAAGACTGGAAGTGGTTTCTCAATTTTGCGGATACGATCGTCAAGCAGTAGCTGAGGATTTGTGTATGGCATTCGCTGCGCGAATCGCGAATTTCCAGTTTCCAGGCAAGAGTTGATTGATTCACGCATCCGCGTTATGTACGCTGCCCTACTGGTGCTGTGCCGAATTCGATTTCAAGGAGCAGATCATATGAGATTGCAACTTTGCGTCGTGCTGATAATTGGATGTCTTTCGCTGTCGACTGGGAATGTTTTGGGGGCCTCCCTTGCTCCGGACGATCCTTCGATCGTCGATGGCCTTGTTTCTTGGCATCGAAACGCCGCCACCAATTTTTCCGATGGTGTTTGGAAAGCAAATGTTGGTCCCGACTTGGTGACGTTGGGCGAAGCCGAAGACGGAACGGACGAATTTGAATCGCCGGAAGCGGCCACGTGGACTCCCGAAGAAGGCTACTTCAGCGGACTCGTCGACGTCAACGGTGTCATGTTTCTTGCAGATCAAAGTGACATGCTGTGGGCAGAAGGGTTGCTCGGAGGCGACCAGTTTGAAACATTGACATTGATTGGTGTCTACCAAACGCTTGGCAACACAGATCGTACGCGTCCCGTGGGAATCGGGTCGTGGACTGAATCGCAGGGAAAGAACAATTTCAACTTGTCATCTGACGCGTCATTGCGATACGACAACGGGAATAATCAAACCGACCCCGGGCTTCACCTTCCAGATCTGACGTACCGGGCAGGCATTTTGTCTGACGGATTGGTAAGCGACTTCTTGGACGGAGAAGCCATCACTGAAGAGGAATTCCCAGGCGGAAGTTTTGAAGGAATAACTCGAAACGATAACCTGTTCGTCGGCGACGTCCGAGGCGGTCTTATTGACGGCTTCACAGGCGCGGCTCCAGAAGACGTGTTTGTGGCAGAGGTCATTGTGTACAACTCGGTGCTCACCGAAGAGCAAGTTGGCGGAATTGGCGAATGGCTGCGAGAGAATTTAACCGGTGCAGGAACCGATCCTTGCGACTTCGATGCAGACGGAGTTCTGGGCCTTGGCGACATTGATTTGCTTCGAAACGAAATCATGGCCGGAACGAACACTGCCCGTTTTGATGTCAACGGCGATGGCGTCGTCAACTTCCCCGACTTGATTCAGCTCGTAGAAAGCCCGCAGAAAATGAACACCTACATCGGTGATTCGAATCTCGACGGGCAATTTAACAGTACAGACTTTGTCGTTGTTTTTTCCGCGAGCCAATACGAAGACACTACCCCTGGGAATTCCACGTGGGCAACAGGCGACTGGAACGGCGATGGCGACTTCAACAGTAGTGACTTCGTAGCAGCGTTCACAAGCGGTGGATACGAACTCGGCCCGCGCCCAGCACCTGTTCCCGAGCCATCTACAGGGCTGCTGCTAGTCATCGGCATCGGGTGTGTCTGGTGTCGGCGTAGGTTTTAGAGTGACACATTCCCCAGTCGCGAAGCGACGATAGATCGCAGCAACTACGACTTCCGTTCGCGCAGATCCTTGACGCTCTGCGCGAAACCATGGATTGTGTTGTTCTCCATTGCTACCGCACCGACGTTCTCGCCAATCTGAATACCGATGCGATTTGATGGCTCTCGAGATTCACGGATTTCGTTGTTGATGATCTTCACGTCTTTCGTTTTGCCACGAATATCGATCGCCACGCCGTCGCTGCCACCGCTGTCGATGATGCGGTTATTCTCAACGACGTTGCGATTGGGCCAAAAGTCATGACCTCGGGCGTCGTCGCGGAACAGAATTCCGATCTTGCCGCTAGTCGTGATCTCGTTGTTGCGCATGACATTGTCGGTGTCGGCGTGTCCGATCGAAATTCCATAGCTGCGGTTTGCGTGTATTCGATTGCCTTCAGCGAGCCC
>JAGQPC010000946.1 GCA_020426925.1 Planctomycetales bacterium
GGCGGAGATGCACCCGGTGCTCTTCAGCCGCATCCTCGAGCACAAGCGCCAGCACCCCGGCGTGCGCATCGTGGACCTCGCCACGCGGAGGACGCCGACGTCGCACTACGCCGACCTCTACGTCGAGTTCCGCCCGGGCAGCGACCTCGCGCTCGCGAACGGGATCCTCCACCTGCTGCTCGAGAACGACCGGGTCGACGAGGCGTTCGTCCGGGAGAACGTCGTGTTCAAGCGCGGGATCGAGGACCTCGAGGCGATCGGCTACGGCTGCGAGGGCGAGAACGCGGAGCGCTACGGCTTCAAGGACCAGGGACGCGACTCGAGCCTCGAGGAGCTCGAGACCTTCCTGGCCGACTACACACCGGAGCGCGTGAGCGAGCTGACCGGCGTCTCGCAGCACCAGGTGCGTGCGCTGGCCGAGCTCTACGGCGACCCGAGCCGCGGCACGGTCAGCCTTTGGTGCATGGGCGTCAACCAGCACGTGCGCGGAACCTGGATGAACAATCTAATCAATGACATCCATCTCGTCACGGGAAAGATCAGTCGACCAGGAAGCAACCCGTTTAGTCTGACAGGCCAGCCATCCGCATGCGGAACGGCTCGCGAAGTCGGAACGCTTTCGAATCGTTTGCCGGCCGACATGGTCGTCATGAACGCCGAGCATCGTGAAAAGGCAGAAAAGATTTGGAATCTTGAACCGGGAACGATAAATCCCAAACCGGGTTATCACGCCGTCGACATGTTCCGCGCGCTTGCTCGAGGCGACGTCAAAGCCATGTGGATCCAAGTTACCAATCCGTGGGTGACGCTGCCAAATTTGAGTCGCTTTGAACGCAAGCCCGGCGACGGACGGTTCATTGTTGTCAGTGATATCTACCCAACTCCAACAACTGCGGTGGCCGATCTTGTGCTGCCATCTGCTGCATGGGTCGAACGAGAAGGTATCTTCGGCAACACCGAACGGCGGACTCAGCACTGGAAGCAGATGGTTTCTCCGCCTGGTGAAGCCAAAGATGACGCCTGGCAAATCGTCCAAGTCGCAAAGCGAATGGGAATGGACAATCTTTTCCCGTGGCCCGAAGACGAGAACTGGCATCGCAATATGTTTGAAGAGTATCGGTCGTTCACCGTTGGTCAGGGCAAAGACTTGGCAAGCTACGATCAGCTCGCCGAAGCCCGAGGACTTCGTTGGCCGGTTGTCGATGGTAAAGAAACTCGATATCGATACGCAGCTGGGCACGATCCGTATGTCCAAAAGGATCGCGGTGTACATTTCTACAAAGCCAAAGGCTACGACGAAAAAGCTGCGGTTTGGCTGCGACCTTATCATCCGCCGGCGGAAGTGCCCGACGACGAATATCCGTTTTGGCTAACGACGGGACGCATTCTCGAGCATTGGCATACGGGCTCGATGACGCGGCGAGTCAAGCAGCTCCATCAGGCCGTGCCGAGCGCATACGTGGAACTCAATCGAGCGGACGCGATTCAGCTGGGCGCTCAGAATGGAAGCAAAGTCAAGCTAATCAGCCGACGCGGTGAACTGACGTTGCCCGTGCACGTTGATGATCGTGGCAAGCCGCCGCGAGGAAGTGTGTTTGTCCCGTTCTTTGACGAGGCAAAACTGATCAATTTGCTGACGCTTGACGCGATGGACAACATCAGCAAGGAACCAGACTTCAAGAAGTGCGCAGTTCGCGTCGAACTGGTGACATCATGAACTCGAACATGCACAGAATTCGTCCGTTCACTGTCGCGGCGATGTTCTTGATTCTGCTGCCCGCAGGATGCCGTCGAAGTGATCGGCAAGCTGTAAAAGCGGAAGTCACCTCGACGGAAGTGCGATCCAGTCGTCGAGCCTACGATGGTTCACCGCCAGTAATTCCGCACAAGCCGCTGGGCGCGACGTGTGTCACGTGCCACACGACGACCGGTACGCTTGTCCCGAACATGACGTATGCGCCCGCCAATCCACACGGCAACGAAGGCAGGCTGCAAAACTGCCGACAGTGCCATTTGTTCCAGCACGACGAAGGCGTTTTTGTGAACTCGGACTTTGTCGCAGTCTCTCAATCCATGAGTAAGGGCGACCGGCTATTCCCCGGCGCTCCACCAACGATTCCGCATTCGCTGTCGATGCGGAGCAATTGCGCCGCATGTCATTGCACACAGGCGGCTCGCCCAGAAATCCGTTGCTCACATCCCGAACGCGCTAATTGCGTACAGTGCCACGTACCTCACCAGACGACTACAGAGTTCAGCATCGCGACAGCGTCTGAGTAAGACTGGCTTGCTGTAGGCTCCGAATAAGCGGCAAAACGAACGCGCCGTGGAAACAGAATTGACGCCGCGTCGTTCCGGCAGTTCTGGTCAATCGCCTTTTCCCAACAGCGTGGAATTCATGACAACTAGCTGCGATGCAACTTTAAGGCAGTTCCGACCAACGTAGCGTCCCTCGAACACGCAGGGTCTGCGCAACTCAGTTTTTGTTGACGTGACGTTTTCACGCACCGTAGAATACGCTCTGCAATGGCAACCGACTTTGCCAATCGGCAATCTAGCCAACGGGGGAAGCATGTTTGCTTCAGCGAATAAGCTTCCGTCTGAGTGTCTTGAAACACGGATTGCGTTTTCAGGTGATCCATCCTAATTGCGGATAGCAATCAAGATCCGGTCGATTCTTCGCGTTACATGGGCGAGCATGTGCGCGACACGGCAATCGTCGTTAATGGCACGTTGCTTTTTGCAGGCGGTGGCGCGGATTCCGGCGTCGAAGTAATGGCATCGAACGACGGAACTGTCGAACTGCTTGCTGACATTAGCCCAGGAATCGAGTCGAGCGGCGGCCATCGATTTGATGTAATTTGACCAGCGCAGCAAACGAACGTGCCGGTTTCTTTCTCGCCTGCAAAACCAGCAACGGTCCTACGCGACTTTGGCGACGGCCTAGGTGAACCTGCGCGCTACCCAAGTTAGATGCGCTGGATCAATTCTCCGTTGTGCAATGCGGTCGACACCAGGATGTTCGAAGCGCCGCAATCCAGCAAACGATGGACATCCGCACGCGTTTTGACGCCGCCTCCGACGGTCAATTCAATCTGCGGATGAGTTGCTTTGATCTGTTGGAGCAATTGTTCTGTTCCGGTTCCGTTCCCTGTGCCGACTCGGCTGAGGTCGAGCAAGATTAGCGATCTCGTTCCCAACTCAATGAGCGTATGCGCAACTTCGTTCGGCGGTTTGGCCACCCAGGAAGCGCACTTCGTGAGTATTCGCCCATCCTTCATATCGACGCTGACCGTTACTCGGTCATGCTCGACAGAATCAAGAATTTCAGCGATCTGTTGTGGAGACTCAATAGACTCGATCCCAACTACAATGCGGTCTATTCCTTGTCGCAGAACTTTCACGGCGTCGGCTGCCGAGTTGACTCCACTGTCCAACCAAATGGACAACCCACTACTTCGAATCGATTCGTAGTGATTGGCGTTGGCGCCTGTCTGCAGGATCGAATCCAAATCTGCGACGTACACACGATCGAAACCGAGTCTCGAGAAGGCCTCGGCGATGGTGGACGGATCTGCACTTTCAGCAATCTGGCTGATAACGGGCCGGTAGTTCGCCCGCTGGCCAGCAACGGCATGAACGACCTGTCCGCCTTTAAGGTCAACTACGGGAATGATCCCATCGACTATCGATCGCCCAGACACTATTTCCCTTCGACGGCTGCTGATGACGGACTCCGAGCTATCCGTGAGTTTACTAAAATGACTGCGATCAGCGAAGCAATGCCCAAGCACGCTACGATGTTCTGAGACCTGTCCGAAAACTCGAAAGTTAAACTGTCGATGGCCTCGATTGCGCCCATCTTGACGATGTTATCAAGCACAATGATGCCGCCAAGAATAAGCTCGAACATCGCGGCTCCCGCGATCAAACCGGCGGCGGCGAGAATCGATTCGGGACGCTGCTTTGCTCCGCGATCGCCAAAGTAACGAGCCAGCGCCCCGACCATGATTCCCACACCAAGGTATGGCGGTAGATAAATGCCAACTGCGAGCGCCATGCTCGGGAGTTGCAGCCCTTTCCGTTTGCCGACAATTTCAGCAACAACGGAGAGCACTCCAATCACAAGCCCCGCTGCGATCGGCCTCCACGAACTGGACAGCCCATCTTCGTTCAGCAACAAAGTCTTGAGGACGGTCGCAAACATCGATGCTTGAGGGGCGACTAGATTCTTCGATCCCAATTCATAGACATCGTGTGCAATGTACAAGACGCATGGTACAGCGATGGATCCTGCGATAAGTTCAACTAGCTGCGGGATAAAGCCTCGTTGGACTTGGACTCCGCACAGCTGCAAAGTTTTGAAGTCTTGACTCGAATCGTTGGCGGCACAGATTGCAACGCAGGCCGCAACCATCAATGGAACGATAATCATGACTCCGTCAATTGTGTTACGCCCGGTCGCAATGGCAACAATGCATAGCACGAGCATCGTAACGAAAACCGTGCCGGAAACGGGCGATGCGGAACTTCCGATTTGAAGCGACAACAACGCGCCAAGCACAACCATCACGCCGCAGCAGACAAGAGTCGCTACCATAGCCCAAACGGTGAATGAATCGAATCCGTTATCACGAAACAGCCATGCCGCGATCATCGCAAAGCCGACGACGACAGTAACGGCCTGAAAAATCCGATGACCTTTACTAATCTCCAGCGTGGGGTCGTGTTGTTGCGCGATCTCGCGAGAATGTGTCAGTCCAAACAAGCGAACCAGCGAATACAACACAGCGACTGTCATCGCACCGCCTCCGATCCAACGCATCGATTCTGCCGGAAACGCTGCAGCAGTCGGTGATCCATCTGGTGAACTCGCCAAGATATATTCGCCAAGCAATCGCAAAAAGCTACCGCCGAACACCAGAATCGCGGTCGGCAATGTCAACAGTGCACCGATGCCAAAGTAGATCGGGGCATACGGCAGGTCCACTTGAAAACTCCGAGTCGCCTCGCCTGCCGGATCTAACAGTTCTTTCCTGTAGAGCACAACATGCTCAGTGGCGACTTTTATTTTCTGCACGAGCGGAGCCAAAGCGCTAAGTCCAAGTCCGGTGAACATCGACACGCGGAGGTTTGGCCGCTTTCCGGGGTCCGTGACGGCCGCCTCGATCATCGTGTAACAGCTGCGAGCCTCAGGCGCAGGCAGGCTTTTGTCTGTCAAATAGGCCTTGGTCCCCATAGCGACGAAGCCCGATCCTACTAACGCACCTGCAATGCACAGATAGATCAACGTCGGCACATCAACGTTCGGAACGTCGAGACGTTCTAGGCGGTACAGAATCTGAATTACTGGCGCGCTGAAGATCACGCCAGCCGTGACAGCTACTCCGGCTGATCCCACAACCTGTGTTACGTTGAGGAACTCACGGCCGCCTGGCTTGGCAACAGATTTGGAAAACGCTCCCCACGCGAACAGGATGACCAGCGGCGATACTCCAGGAAGAATGCCTGCCTGCAATCCAGCGATGACCAACGTACCGGACAAAGCCATCGTGATCAAAGTCCCGGCGACCAGCGATGTCACATATGAAAAACGTTCGCCGTTGTTCTTTTCGGACGACATTTAATTAGGCTCGTGTCTGGCCGGGAACTGGCTT
>JAGQPC010000032.1 GCA_020426925.1 Planctomycetales bacterium
GAACTTGAATACAGAGTTGAACTGAAAGGTTCGCATGAGCGGTCTCGACGCTTACACATCGGCACTGCTCTAAGTTTACTCTAAACCACGACTTCGCGGACAAGTTTTCGTACAGAACCGAAGTTTGAATTCCCGAGTTGTCGTAAGTACTTCGTAGTAAGGTACACCCGACTGGATTCGAACCAGTAACCNNACCCTCGGTTCCGAAGACCGATGCTCTGTCCAGTTGAGCTACGGGTGCTAGTTGTGGTCGATTGGACGTCGACCAAAATATCTTGTCAGCGAATTTTACTCCGAATGGTAATAGTCGCAACCGGTCGACTATGGCGATGCTGCAGTAACCGAGAGACTACAAAAAGGATTGGGGCAAATCGTTTGGGTAAGCTTGTTGCGATGACTCGACCGAAAATGTCGATTGAGGAAGGTTCAAGAATGCTAATCCAATGGCACGACTATCTGTATTGATTTACTGCCGCGGTTCGGCATTTGGTTGGTCGAGCATCGGTTGAAGCTCATCGACAAAGTCGCGAACATCGGTGAATTCGCGGTAAACGCTCGCAAATCGGACAAATGCTACTTGATCGAGTTCACGCAAGCGGTCCATCAACATGCTGCCTAGATCACGGCTGTCGATTTCACTGTCATAGCGGTCGTAGATTTCCTGTTCGATTTCGGCGACGATCTGGACGATCTGGTCGTCACGAATGGGACGTTTCCAACATGCCTTTGCCAGGCCAGACCGAATCTTCTCTCGATTGAACGGTTCACGAGCACCGTCTTTCTTGACCACTTTCATTTCAGATTCTTCGATTCGCTCATACGTCGTGTAGCGACGTTTGCACGAAAGGCACTCACGCCGACGGCGTATTGCATACGCATCCTGGCTCGCCCGCGAATCGATTACGCGGTCATTGTCTTCGTAACAGAAAGGACATTTCATTTTTTGTGCAGCAACACGGGTGGTTGTTCAACGTTCCACCTAATTTGACCGTTTTTTCCACGGCTCCGCAATATTGTTGTAAGTTCCCTGGCATCCGTGATCAAGAATTCCCCCAAAATGGGCGCACCGAACTGGCATCCAACGTACGATTTGCTTGCACATCAAGCTGATTTCACGCTGTGGGTTTACCGCATGACTATCGCATGCCGCTTACGTCGCCAACCTCCGTGTCTCGCGTTCAGAATTTAGGGAAATCGCACAAGTTTCTTGATATCACGCGCCGATCACGACTTGTGGTCGTAATAAGATTTGGCATAATACGATCCGCGCTGGGGATGTAGCTCAGTTGGGAGAGCATCGGCTTTGCAAGCCGAGGGTCAGGGGTTCGAGCCCCCTCATCTCCACTCCAGTTTCACGCACGTGTTCAAGCGATCGCCGACTGCTCACTAAAGTGGTTGCTTTGTCCTTTTTGCTGGTCCGGCTAGCTGAGTGCTGGCCGCAGTTACTCGAACTCTCGTGCACGCCGATTTAGATGTTGCTTGCACTTCTTGTGATCGTGAAATTCACGTTGGTTTCGCGCGATTCGCATTGCTATCTGTGTTCGTTTCGGAAAGAAGACGATCGATCGAGCGCTGACATGGCCCTTAACCGCGAGCATCCGACCGGGACATGCAATCAGGTGGCATACACAGCCCACCGTTTGGACAGTTGTTTGAAACGGTGCTTATGTGTTTCGAGCCGCGTCGATCAAGTCGGCGGCGCCGAGTTCAATAAGCTCCGCTGCTGCGGCCGTTCCTAGTTCTCTGCCGTCTGTGAGCGTTGCCGTTCGTCGAACGGTTACGCGGTTAGTACCATCGATGCTAAAGACTGCGGCATCGAGAACAAGCTGGTTCGATTCTGCTCGTGCCCACGCTGCAATAGGAGCCATGCATCCACCTCGTAGATCACTCAGGAGCTTACGTTCGGCGATCACAGCTTGATGCGTTATCGCGTGATCAAGCCGCTGCAGAATTACGCGAGTTGCAGAATCGTCGACACGGGTCTCTAATCCCAACGCACCTTGGCCGATCGCGGGGAGCATGATGGCGGTTGAGATGATCTCTGTGATCCGGCCATCAAATCCAAGCCGCTTGAGGCCAGCGGATGCCAAGACAATCGCATCAAATTCTTCATTGTCGAGTTTTTGCAGGCGAGTCTCCACGTTGCCTCGAATGTCTACGACGGTCAGATCTGGTCTCGCCGCGAGTAGCTGTGATCTGCGCCGGGTGCTGCCCGTGCCAACTTTAGCGTCCGGCGGCAATTCGCCGATTGTAGACGCGACGCGTCCGACGAGTGCGTCGTTGATTTGCTCGCGCTCCGGAACAGCGGCTAGCACAAGCCCATCGATGTCGTCCGTCGGCAGGTCTTTCAGGCTGTGAACTGCCAGGTCGACTTCGTTGTTGAGCAGCGCGGATTGAATCGCTTTCGTGAAAACTCCTTGCCCGCCGATCTGACCAATCGGCCCGGAAGTGACGTCGCCTGACGTTTTGATGAAAACGAGTTCGGCATTGACGCCGTGTTTGGAAAGCTCCGCTGCAACCCATTCAGCTTGCCAACGCGCCAGCTTGCTGCCTCGAGTGCCAATGCGGACCGTGGAATGACTCATCGTTTTCGGCACTCTGCAAGTGTTATCCGCTGCTCAACAACTGTCTAAGACTCAATGCCAGCGTTACTCGATAAGCTGCCGCTCAGCCAGTAGCCCCATAATTTGCTCGACACATTCCGCGATTGTAATCTCATGTGTGGGAAGCACGAGATCGGCTCGATCGGGTGGGTCATAAGGCGCCGAAACGCCGGGGAAGTTACTGATTTCGCCCGAGTCGGCTTTGTCGTACAAGCCTCGTGGGTCGCGCTGTCGGCAAACTTCAATCGGCGCGGAAAGGTGAACCAAGACAAATCGGTCTTCGCCTATTCCCTCACGTACGCGTTGACGGACTTCCGCATCCGGCGCGACGAATGAGCATATGGCAATGATGCCAGCGTCGTTGAGTAGACGCGCGACACGATAGCTGCGGCGGATATTTTCTGATCGATCTTCTTTGGAAAATCCAAGGTCTTTCGTCAATCCGGTGCGCATGTTTTGGCCATCCAGAACCATCGCAGTACGCCCTTCGTCGAATAGTCGACGTTCCAACGCAAACGCTAATTCAGTTTTTCCTGATCCAGTTAACCCAGTGATCCAAACGGTGACGGGCTTCTGCCCGAACCGAGCCGATCGCTCTTCCAATGTAACCTGGCCCGCCGATTCCTGGATGTGTTCGCTGGGCTGAGTTTCCCATACGCTTGCTCCGTCGCCTTCGACGTTTCGGTCCAGGATCATTCCGGCTGCGACTGTTCCGTTCGTAATTCGATCGATTACGACAAACGCGCCGGTCGAACGATTGCGGCGGTATCCGTCGTATGCGATGGGCCGGTCGAGTGACAGTGCGCAACGACCGATTTCGTTTAACGCCAATGTTGGAGCGTTTTCCGAATGGAGTGTGTTCACGTCGACTCGATAGCGAAGAGTTGAGATCCGTCCTGGAACGACCAAGTTCGCGTGCTTGATCAAGTAGCCTTTGCCCGGCACCATCGGTTGCTCGTCCATCCAAACAACCATAGCGTCGAACTTTTCGTCTGAACGAGGCACATTGCGAGGATGCACAAGCATGTCGCCGCGGCTTACGTCTATTTCGTCTTCTAAAGTCAGCGTTACTGCCATCGGCGCGAACGCTTCTTCAAGCTCGCCATCAAACGTCACAATCGATTCGACTTTGCTTCTTTTCTTCGACGGCAGCGCGAGGACCTCGTCACCTTTTCACACGACACCGGATGCAACCGTCCCGCAAAATCCTCGGAAGTCGAGATTCGGTCGATTGACGTATTGGACGGGAAATCGAAAGTCAATGAAGTTCCGATCGGCGGCAATGTGGACGTTTTCCAAATGGTGCATGACCGTTGGCCCGTCATACCACGGCATGTTGGAACTCATTTCCGCGACGTTGTCGCCGTTAAGCGCCGAAATCGGAATAAAGTGGACATCTCGCGGAGCAAGCCTTTGCGAGAAGTTCGTGTAGTCTTCTCGAATCTTTTGGAAGATATCTGCGTCGTAGTGGACAAGGTCCATCTTGTTGATCGCGACGAGGATGTGCTTGATGCCGAGTAACGAAGTAATAAAACGATGACGCTTCGTTTGCTCGACGA
>JAGQPC010000947.1 GCA_020426925.1 Planctomycetales bacterium
GCGGTTTCCTATAGCACGCAATTGCGCGATCGCTCACGCCTGCGCTGTGGTTGGTCGCCAGCAACAGAATCGGTAGCATTACTGACGAAAAGTCATTGATCGCTGCGTCTACGTTGCTGCAGGTTTTACGCGTATGTCAACAACCGAACTGTCTTTTGTAAATATCGCCGCCTACAAATTTGTCCCTCTGGATAACCTAGACGAGAGGCGGCTTTCGCTTCGAGACTCCTGCCGCCAGATCGGACTTCGAGGAACAATTCTGCTCAGTTCCGAAGGCATAAACATGTTTCTGGCAGGAACGCGAGATGCAATCGACGAGTTCCTCGGGCAACTACGGCGGGATCCGGCGTTCGTTGACCTTGAAGTGAAAGAAAGCCTCAGTGACGAGCAGCCGTTTCGACGCATGCTGGTGAAAAAGAAAAAGGAAATCATCACACTCGCGAAACCTGAAATCCAACCCGCCGAGAAAACGTCGAAAAGGATTTCGGCTCGAGAACTCAAGCAGTGGTTTGATGAAGGCCGAGACTTCGCGATGCTGGATGTTCGCAACGACTACGAGATTGAACTGGGGTCGTTCGACAATGCAATTCCCGCCGGGACAGATCACTTTCGGCAATTTGCAGAAGCGATCAAGTTGCTGCCTGACGAACTGCGCGAAAAGCCGTTAGTTACGTTTTGTACCGGCGGAATCAGATGTGAAAAAGCTAGCCCGCTGATGGAGAACGCTGGGTTCAAGAACATTTTGCAATTGGACGGTGGGATTTTGAAGTACTTTGAGGAATGCGGTGGCGACCACTTTCACGGCGAGTGCTTCGTCTTTGACCAGCGTGTTGCCGTTGACAGCAAGCTTCGTGAAACCGACACCGAACAGTGTTACGCTTGCCAGCACCCGCTAACCGCAGAAGACCAGCACCGCCCGGAATACACACCTCCGACAGCGTGTCCTTATTGCTATGTGCCTCCGGAACAAGCATTGGTGGAGCTTCTGGAAAAACGTCACGCGGCCATCAAATCGGTCACGACGCCGTTACCCGGCAGCGTTCCATACGACAACATTCGCCCGATGAACGTCCCAGAGCGTTGTGATGGAATGACGACACTCGACTTCCTGGATTCGTTTCATCCGCAGGTCGGTCGCGACGAATGGCAATCGCGGTGCGAAGCGGGACGGATCGTCTTCCGTGATCGTGCTCTGTCCGCCAACGATGTCGTCTCTCAGGGACAACGAGTTGAGCATCATATTCCGGACACGACAGAGCCTGATGTCAACGTGGACATTCGAATTCTCTACGAAGATGACGACATCATCGTGGTCAACAAGCCTGCTCCACTTCCGATGCATCCGTCGGGCCGGTTTAACCGCAACACGCTGTCGAACATTTTGATCACCGTCTTTGATCCAGTAGTTCCTCGAATCGTTCATCGCTTGGATGCAAATACGTCTGGCGTCGTAGTGCTTGCCAAAAGAAGCAAGGTCGCGTCCAGAATTCATCCGCAGTTCGTTGCTGGAACTGTCGAGAAAATCTATCTCGCAATGGTTCAAGGCTTTCCTGCTGACGATAAGTTCGAATGCGACCTAGCGATCGACGACGCCCCGGCCAAAGGCGGCGGACGCAGACTAGCCACCGACGCGGGCAAGGCTTCACACACGTCGTTCAAGGTGCTTGACCGGAATTCCGATGGCACGACTCTTCTGGAAGTTCAACCCCACACCGGGCGGACGAATCAAATCCGTTTGCATTTGGCGTCGCTCGGGTTACCGCTCGTGGGCGAGCAGACATACAAGAGCGATGACAAGCTAGCAGAGCAGCAGACGATTTCTATTGACGATCCGCCGCTGTGTCTGCATGCGTTGCGGATTTCTCTAAATCATCCGACCAACGCAGAACGCATCTCGTTCGAAACCCCGTACCCGTCGTGGTTGCAGTAACTTTCTCGCGACTAACAAACTGCGTTTGTTGCAGCTCGCGTGGGGGTGGCGGCTGAGCGACGTGGGCCCCCGGAATCGGGCGCAGTGGGGGCTCGCCTACGCTCGACAACCAGCACCCACACGCCACGAATGGTTTCTCTCTTTAATGTGAGCACTGCATTCATTTCAGCGAATTGTCAAAACCGAAAAGATTTAACGATTACCAAAAGATTAACGATCGTGACCGCTGGCTCCGATTAGTGGTGTTAGGAAGAAAATCCGCCTGACTCAAGGACGATCGTATGTCTTCACAGTTTCGCTTACTGACCACTTTCGTACTGGCAATTTGCTCAAGCTTTGCTGCCGAATCGAACGCTCAGAGGAGTCGTACTCAACAAACGGCAACTCGGCCAACGTCGATGTCGCGCAAGGTCGGATTCGTGCCAAGGCACCTGCAGAGCCAAACTCCGAACCAGCCAAAGAAACAAAGCAGGAACGATACCGCTGCGTTGGCTGATTTGGAATCATCGGTGAAGACAGCGTCACTCGAAATAAGCGAGACTTCGATCGTGACCGATCCGTTTATGGACGGAGAACCGATTCTCGCGGAATCCGGTTGCGGCTGCGGCAGCTGTGGAGCAATGTGCGGACCGACTGGTGGCGGAGCCTGTGGACACGGCGGATGGTGTGGGCCGATGCTCTATGGACGAGTCGAGTACTTGCTGTGGGCCACGAAAGGGATGGACAGTCCGCCGCTGGTGACGTCAAGTCTGGCGGGCACTGCTCAGGACCAAGCCGGTGTGTTAGGGCAAACCGCGACGTCGACGTTGTTTGGCGGCGATGGGCTAAATAACGACATGCGAAGCGGTGGACGTTTTACACTGGGAATGTGGGTGAATCCAGCTCGACAGATTGGCATCGAATTCACGCATACGGCACTCGAGGAAGAAAGCCAAACCTTTGCCGCGTCCAATTTCGATGAAACGATCGTTGCGCGCCCCTTCTTCAATTCATCCTTGGGTGAAGAGGACTCACGCTTGATTGCGTTTCCTGCTTTGGTGAACGGGAACGTTGATGTCGTGTCCGCAACGGAGTTTCAGACCTTCGATATTTCGCGGCGCAGGGCCTGCCTGCGAAACTGCAACACGCACATCGATTATTTCCTCGGCTATCGTTACGCCGAGCTAAAAGATTATCTCCGAATCGACGAATCGACAATTTCGCTTGCCGATCCAACGACCGACACAACGTTTCAGCTGTTTGATCAGTTTAAGACGCAGAGCGAATTTTTCGGCAGCGTCACGGGCTTCAGGATTCGTCGTCAACATGCACCTTGCTGGAGCGTTGAATTGCTAGGCAAGTTTGGAATCGGAAACACGCGATCTCGTTTGTCTGTCGCCGGCTCCACAACTACGACAACTCCGGATGGCGACAGCTCGACTCGGGCTGGCGGCCTCCTCACGCAGCCGTCAAACATTGGCAGCATCGAAGACAACGAATTCAGCGGGTTCTCAGAAATCGGTGTCTCGATCCAACACCAGCTTTGGTGCGGCCTCACCTGTTCTGTCGGATATTCGTTCATGTATTGGAGCGATGTTTTGCGAGCGGGCAACGCCGTGGATAGTGTTCTTAATCCGACGCAGATCCCGCCGAACCAACTTGTCGGCGAAGCTCGTCCCGAAGTACAAATCGATTACGAAAGTTTTTACGCACAAGGACTGCGTCTTGGGTTTGAATTTGCTTACTAGCCAGAGAGACATTCAGTTGCGAGAGGTTGTGTAGCTCCGTCCGGGAGAGTCCCCGCAGTGCGGCGGTGCGGGCAACTGTCGAAACGCAGTTCATGTCGGCCCTCCCCGAAAACTTGCTGATGCTCGTTTCCGACCCTCCCTCGCGGAGGGTGACGCAAGGGCAATGGACTTACCTGCTCTACCTCTCTATTCGACTGAGACCTTCGAGTCGAACTTCAGCTCTTGCCTCAGTTGATATAGCGACACGTAACCGCGGTTGCCGTTTAGTAGCCTGATTTGAATCGGAAAACTAGCTTCGGCGATGTCCTCGCCGATTGGCAAGAAAATCGGCTGGCCAGGTGCAATCTGCTCGTCGTTCGATGCGAGCACAATCGGCACTGCCTCCGCTTGGTTGTTCGGTGTGAAATTGACGTCAACCGTCCTTTCAAGGTGCGTCCAGGTCGAGAACGCCTGGTTCGATTCGACGCGTTTGGCAAGCAAGCTGATTTGTAATCGCGTATGAACTGGCGCCGTAGAGGACGGTTTTTGGCCTGAACTTGGAAAGAATTTCAGCGTCACCAGTTCGTTTGGTTCGAACGAACGCTTGTAGTGAAACGTTAGCGTTTCTCCAGGGTCGATCGGGTGCAGTAGACGCTTCACGTATGTTGGATCGGATTGAGCAAGGCTGACGCGATTAACGAAAAGCTCCGTATTGGGATCGTCGACGTCTATTCGAATTGAGCTCGTGTCGACTTCTTGCGTCTCCACATCAGCAAGTCGAATTGAACCGTGATTCGCGTGCAGCGTGTGCGTACTGAGCAGTTGACTACCGGCCATGACTCGAAGAGTCTGCGGTGAGTGGTTCGCTCGAAAATATAGTCGTGGGCCCGCCCGTTCGTGAGTGACCGTAGCGATGGAAAACTCATGGCCGCTTCTGATCCGATTGTATGTGAACGGCAGCAACTCTGGACGCACTGGTAACGCTGCGTTCCGCGCGACCAAGGCTTCCATCGCGGGTCGTGCACCAACTGGCAAAAAATCTTCCCACTCAAAACGTCCGGCGATTATGTCGTCTCGAGTTTTCGGTGGTCTCGGTTGTGTCGAAACAGAAACTGTTTGCAGGCCCTCGCTAAGTTCTGTTGGCCACATCAGAAACCATGTGTTGTTATCCGATAGAGATCTCTCATACGCCGAGTAATCATGTGGAACCGTTCGATGGACTGGTAGTTCTTGGGGGCGACTGTACGTCGCAACAAGGACGTTCCCACGCACTGCCCTGATGCGAAGATAGGCAATATCGGTCGTAACATCGAAGAACCGATTTACTGGTTCACTGGTTGGTGCGAGGTCGGCATTTTGCACTCGTCGATCAAACCGCGAAACATATTCGTTCATCGTAATCGTTCCTGCAGCAACAACGACACGGTTTGGGTCAAGCAATTCCCACTCGACGACGGAAGGCTCGGTGACGCTCGGTCGCCGCAGGCAAAGCTTGATCGGCGTTGGCAATCCGTTTAAGTGCGCGAGCGAATACGTAACGTTGGTCTTTGGCTGCAACTCATATTGACTTAGCGTCTCTGGACAGGGTGTGATTTCCATCCATTCAGCGGTTTCCTGGCCCTTCCAGAACGCTTCGATCGACACTTCAAACGGCGCCACGATTTCCAGGATTCCTCCGTTCGCAGGTATGGTGAATTCGCGGTCGCGTGCAGAATCGATGGCTACCGTAGACGATTCTGGTGCTGAGTTCTGGCCGCGATGGTAAAGTACTGTCAGGTTTCGAGTTCGCGACAAGTATGTGGGCCGCGTGTTGAATCGCAGTTTCGCAGCTCCCGGGCCGGTTGGCACCGGCACGATTCCACGCATTCCCTTGGCGACGGGAAGCCCGGCTGGCAAAGCCATGTCATAGATCAATTGGCCAGTGTTGAGTTTCAGCGTGTAGAGTGTCCGCGGCTCATAGTCGGCTCCAGCAACACCGTCTGGCAACAGCAGCGTCCATTGGCTGTCCATTAAACGTTCACGCTCCGCGTCCCGTAGCAGAACTGATGGGTAAACGTTAGCTCGACTCAACTGCTTTCGTTTTTCGGGTGACAGCCGGTTCCACTTTTGCACTTTGCGTTCTGCCTCATCCAAAGGAGCGTACGCTCGAACCGTGATGTCTTGAATGTCATTGTGCGATTGCAGTAGACGCAACTGCAAACGTGCGGCGTCCGTTGGAATGCGAGCTTCACCGATGACCATGGGACGCATTGACGCCGGAATGACTAGACGGCTCGCGAAAAAAGTGTTCGTGAACAGTTCGCCGCTCCGTCGGTCTTGGTATAACAGGCAGTTTGTTCGAAAATGATATTGACCAGACGTTAAGACCTCGCCGTGACTGTCTTGGAATTGATATTCAATCGCATAGGTCCATCGCTCAGTTTCTAATCGCTCGCTTTTGTTCGTAGCGACAGAATATGGTAACGCAGCGTTGGTGAGCAACCGAATGTCGCCACGTTTCCGAGGCAACGTAATCGCGACGTAGCGATCTCGTGGAAGTACAAATGAAGTACAACGCGTCGCGTCCTCTCGCAGTTTCTCGGTCCACGAACCAGGAGTCAGCTGATGATCGAGGCGTTCCCATAGCCGCCTGCCAGGCCACAAAGCCAGCCACAGAGCGAACAACCAAGCAAACCACGATATCTGGAGCCTCACAATTATGCTCCTCGATCATCAAGAATGAGAACGCTGAAAGCTGACTTCAACTCAGCACGCAACTGAGTCTTATTGGTCGCTGCGCTGTGCAACGGCTCTCCAGGAGCTCGCATGCGATTTCCGACGTTCACTAAAATAGGAAGTCGGTTGTCGCCACGAGTAAGCAGAAATGCCTGGCCGGTTGAGCTATCGATTGCTCGCACCCACTGGTAGCCTGGCCATCTCTCCTTAAACCGACTAAGGCGTACGATATCGCGCGTTTTCAGGTAATCAGTAATGTCAGGGACAAGCCCTTCAGGGATCGTTTCGAATGGTGTCCGTGAGTCAAAGATAAGCTCCGCAACGTCTGCTTGCATTGTCGCAATGCCCGCGACTTCAAACCGATACTGCTGCCCGCCGTTACCAATTTGAGAAAACCGCAGTCGCTGGTGCCGCGAGAGCCACAATGTCGCGAATTCATGCGTCAACAAGTGCCGCGCAGCCAACAGCTGTCGAACGCCACTGACTTCGTATCCAACCGTGTTCGCGTTGCCGTTCGAAAACTGCAAAGGCGCGTCACCGGCAACGAGTGTGTGGACGAGTTCACGAACAGCTGGTGAAACCTCTTCCAGACTCCTGGCTCCGTCGCTTGTCGCAACGATCGATCCGGAATTGTCGTCGCCGGCGAAGCCACGAATCTCCAGCGAGACCAATCGCCGCTCCTTTATGTCGCGGAGGACAACTTGGCGAAACAAATGGAACAGCGAAATTGTATTTGGTTCGATCGTCACATCGGACGAGCGATCAAGATTTGTCAGCGGATGACATCCGGTGATAGCGATCGCTTTAACGTTCTTGTGATCAACTAGCTGAGCTCCCGCCGCAAAAGTATCGGACTCGGCGATAGGTCGAGGGATTTCAACAACTGCCGTTCCGTGCGCCCCGAACTTCACCGCGAACGTTCCCCAGTACTTTTGGTGAGGAGCCATTTCGGAAAGTACAAAAAAATCCTGCTCGGCTAGATCGTCGCGCAGCTGCGTCAGTTGATAGCCCATCGCATGTGCCGCAGTCGCCACTGCGACCAGCTGTCGCTGAGTGGAAACATCAAGCTGATCGAAGCTGTCTGCTTTTTCGCTAATCGCAACCATTGGAGAAAGTACGAGATTATCGAAGTACAGCATGTCCTCGAGATTTGCCGGTTGGTAAAGTTCTGTCCCTTGTCGAGCGAGTCTGTCTCGGTGGGCCAGCAGGAAGTGATGCATGCTTCCCGAATATCCTGAGGGCTCAACGGACGACTCCTGGTCGCGGTCGTGTTTCCGTTTGATTGCAGAGTAAGCCACTAGCCGCTCGCAATCTTCTTGGTTTAAAGTCAGCTCGGCAAACCCCGCCCATGTGTTAGATCGGGACTGATTTCGGAATCCTGGCGAACGCCACTGAACTGCGAAGTCCGGGAGAAGCGCGTTCAGGTGCGAAAGATCCAAATCTGGTGGAACCGCACGTTTGATCCAAAGGGTCGTTGCCGATTGTTCCTGGTTGTTGTCGACTTTGCTGACGAACCGTGACGCGACTCCGAACGTTGCACCGACTCCAGCCGCTGCCGATCTGCTTGATGAAGAATTCGGTTTGCGTGCCACTTGATGCAGCAGACGTTGAATCTGTGGGCAGTCGCCGCGAACCTCCAGGACCTGCCCATCAGCGACCTCCTCGCAGAACGTTCGAAACATCGATCGGCTGGCCGACAAAACGTCCGACGACATGTCAGAATTCGTTTCGCGACGACACCCTGCAAGAGCCAATGACTTCGCCTTGAATTCGCGAAACAACAAAAAAGCAACGTCCGAACTCCCCCATTCGTCCAGCGGCGCTGGGACTTGGACCGAAAGTCCGTCTTGTTGTTCGATATCGAACAGGTACGCTCCCCAACCGCGAGCCGGCGCGACTTCTCGAATGTAGATAAAGCGATCTTCGACGCGCCGAACCTGAAACCGCAAACGGTTGAGAGTGTGAATCGCGGCTTGCAAGTATTCCGGCTGCTTAATTTCTCGGTATTTCACGAGAAACCGCAGGCCTTTTGCAAACGCTTGCACTTCTGCTTCCGTCGGTCTGCGGTAACTTTCGGGAAGCTGATTTCGAAAGAGCAGATTTCGATCGTTGCGAATCAAATCGATCGCTGGCACCGAATTTTCCTCAGGCACATTGCGAATTGTTCGATCTTCAACTTGCAGTTCAAAAACGTCTGGAAGTCTCGCCGACAACAACGCAAAGCCGACGACGCTGCCGAACGCAACTCCTGTTGTCGAAACTCGCATAGTCGATCGCACCAACTTCAGCACGTGCTTCTTTTCGTACGCTTTGATTGCGATCAACGTAGACAGCAAATAGCCAAAGCCATACAGGTCGGTTACTCGCACATCCGGAAACCATCTTGGTCCGATGAATCCGAGCAGAATTCGAACGGCGAACGCGACATTGAAGAACAAGAGTATCTTCCGCATGCCTTCTAACGTGATCCCGTTAAAGTACGGCAGTCGCGTAACAGAGACTGCAATTGTCCAAACGACGCTCGCTTCCGCAAGCGAAGCGACGATTTTCAGTGGCGAGTTCCAATGCAGCGCCAGCAACGCCGGAATTAAAATGCCATTGAAATCCCAGCCGTACTTCAAATTCGAAACCGACGCCAGGAACGCAGTCGTGATGAGAATGATGTACGCCTTGGGACTCGCCAATAGCGAGCTGGCGATGTCCGCGTACATGTTTTCGACATCGCAAATGGAGAAGTTTGTAAACTCCATCAAGCCATATCGAACGATGAGAAATGTGATGCCAGTTGCCACGCAAATCGTCGCTAGGCCGTGCTTGAGTCCAGGCTTCCAAAGATAATTTGCGGTCAAGCTGACGATCACCAAACCGTAGCTGTGTAAGTGATTTTGGTAATCGAAGTTGATACTCCAGATTCTGCAAATCGCTTGGCCACAAAATGGCAAGGCCCAGCCATCCATCGCACTGCGGACGAGAATGCTCGCCAAGACGATAGCGAAAAAGCGGTCTCGGCCAAAAAAACTACACCACAATTTCGTGCGACTTGGAAACTCCGAAGTAGCGTAGACGATCCAATACGTGATCACAGCTTCCAGCAAAACGACACCGACCGAAAGCGGTTTGATGAACAGTAGAGGGACAAGGTAGCCTGGCACGACTAAGCCGGAAGCTGTCCATCCAAATCGCAAGTTAAAAAACGCGACAACCCATACACCGATCCAGACCGTCGTCGAAACTGACGTGGCAAGACTATCGTCGGGAAAGAGATGTAGTGGCGGCAAGTTCATGCTAGAACGCAGCTTTGTAGCTGTAGTTGGCGAACGAACTCTCGCCATTGAAGGGGCTTTAAGAGGACAGCGTTGGCGCCGGCGAGAACTACTTCATCCATTAGTTCGCTGTCGGCCGTGTATGCCACGATCCGAGTCTGGTCGTCCGCGCTGTTCGTCCGAAACCAGCGAATGAACTCGATGCCTTCCGGCACTGGGCTGCGGACGTCGACCACGATTACGTCCCACTGCCCAGCTACGTGCGAAATCATTTCTTTGGCTTCGTGAACGTTCGACGCGAGTGTAAGTTCCACGCCTAACCGATGAAGGCCTCGCATCGCAAGGTCGCGAATGACTTGATCATCATCCACGAACAGCACTCTGGGACCGGCCTTCGCAATATGGCTTCGACGCATGGACGGAGTCATCACTGTCATCGTTTGTCCTTTACGCACAACGGACTACAAAAATCGGGGAAGCGAAAACCGAATTCGCCACGGGAAATCATCAAGTTCAACTAAAGTACCACCGCACGCCGTAATCGCGTCTCTGCAGTTTTGGCATCCAGGAAACGCCGCAACGACACAATCGTCAGTTTCGTGATCGGTTGCCATCGGTTCAATTGCTTGCTCGACAAATGAAAACGTGATCTGGTCAATCGTCTCTTCAGAATCGATTTTGATCGTGGCTGGCTGCACGCATCTCGCTGCAATTGCACT
>JAGQPC010000948.1 GCA_020426925.1 Planctomycetales bacterium
AACGACTTAAAACGATCAAGCGTAGAACGCAATTTGTCGTAAGTTGATTATTTCGACGGAGTGTTTTGTTCATGGGATACGCTGGGGATATGGCGACTCGCGTTGACCTACTAAGCCTTACCGAACAGAAAACGAACGGCGGGCCCGTAGGATCGATTCTAAGCGAGGTGAATCTTGGAGATGCGGTTTGGGTCGCGAACGATATTTTTTTTCAACCTGAGGAAACGTCACGCCACTGAGCGGTATTCAAGTTGAAGATTCGAATGCACTCTACGATTCACCGGCAATTTTTCCACGCAACGTTGTCAACTTCTTGGCAGCATACTGCTCCATCCGTTTTACAAAGACCTTTGCTGGCTGCTGGGCTCCGCCGTCGTTTCGAATTTGGCTTAACGCTTTCTGAATTACTGGATATTCAATCTTTGCTGCGACGAGCTGGTAGTACTTAAGACTATGGCGGTCGCCCAGCGTCGTAGTGATCTCGTCGGCAACTATCGTGGTTTGCTCTTGGGGCTGTTTGAGGTTTGGCAGCAGCCGTAAATGTGATTTTTTCTCAGAACCGTTAACGGAATTGTCTATCTGTTCTGCGTTAACATTGTGGGTGTCAACTTTAGACACGGGCGTGGCGTTTTCTGACACACGGGGTGTGTCAGTTTTAGACACGGGGGTAAGCTCGGGTTGCGTGTCTGTCAAAACTAGCTCGTACGTTGTCGGCTCGTCCCCCTTCTCGATGGTTCGCCGTTTAGTGCGACGGATCATGTCGAGTGATTCGAGCTTCCGTACAGCACGAACCACGGTTGACTTGCTGAGGCCGGTTCCTAGATCAAGTTGCTTGCCTGATCGGGTCTTGATTCCACCGACCATTTGGCTAATGGAAATGCTGTCACGCTCTTTTTTGAAACCAAATGTGCGGCGAAAGATGTACAGCAGCACTTTGTTTTCGTTTCCGGACAAAATCGGCATAACCGAGTCAAAATAATTGTCGGGAACTTGCGTTGAACGCGGGCTATAGAAACCTTTGAAGCCTTCCAGCTTTGGCATATTGCGGATTCGGATGAAGGATCGTTTGTTTCCCCGTGTTTGTTTTTGGTCGCTACTCTGCGATCAGTATACAGCAGGCACGGATCTGTGCGAGTTGAATCCAGAGTTGGCAAAAAACCAAATCCGCAAAGCTGCCTAGGTATCGAATCTGGGAAGCGGAAATGAGGAAAGACAGCAAGGCAGCATTGATGCGAAGTTGAATTTGGTGAAGTGCGGAAATGAATTGAATGCAGAATGGCAGATGTGCGGGAGTGGCAACATTTCAGGATGGCAGAAATGATATTTTTGTAGTAGTGATGATTCGCTGAATTGTGGAAAAGCAGAATCGGGATCTGTGATATGCTTTTCGCATGGTCACGATCGCGGTTTGC
>JAGQPC010000949.1 GCA_020426925.1 Planctomycetales bacterium
GGGCCGCGATCGCCGCCGACATGGGAGCGTCGCTACTGGTCATCGGAAACGGTTTGCGTCTTCTCAGGCAATAGTCAGTCCAATCATTCCGCCCCATTGCTGATCCGCGGTAGTCTTCCGGACGTGTGACGCCAGTCTTCGACGAATGCCAAAAATGCGCGTGTGACCTGCGATGGCAGGCGCTGCGGATCACTGATCAAATAAAGATCACGCACGGCTCGAAAGCCCTCAATTTCTATAGGGATCAAGCGATTGTCTCGAATCTCTCGCGCGTTCGCGTGAATGGAGAGAAAGGAGACCCCCACACCGGTTTCGACCGCAGCACGAATTGCATCATTCGAGTTGACCTCCATGGCAACACGTAAGTCACCCGCTGAAAGTCCAACCTTGGCCAACGCTTTCTCAACACAGCGGCGGCTGCCGGATTCGGATTCTCGTACGATGATCGGCTCATCAATCAAGTCGTCGGCGGCTATGCGAGATCCTTTGACGAACGCATGATCACTCGAAACCACGAGCATCAATTCATCTTGAGCGATCGATTTCGCACACAGACTTGCAGCTCGCGGCAGCTCTCCCACTAGCCCGACATTCGCCATGCCAGACTCGACGGCCCGAATGGCGGCACCACTGTCAGAAACGGTGACCGATTCATCGACCTCAGGACAGACTTCTCGAAATTTCACCAATAGCTCCGGCAGCAACCACTCGGACGGGACGGAGCTACTGGCGATTCGAAGCGTTCCTGTAACGTCAGTCGTTTCTTGGCCCGCTGTTTGATTAATCTCGTCGACGAGATCTAGAATCCGTCTTGCGTGATCGTAAACCCGTCGCCCGGTGTCCGTTAATGAAACCGACTTTGGCCCACGCTTGAAAAGACCGGCTCGAAGTTGCTTTTCCATAGCCGCAACATGCTGACTTACCGCCGCTTGACTCAGGCCAAGAATCTCACCGGCGCGAGTGAAGCTCTCTTCTTCGGCGGCGACCACGAATGACTGAAGGTGTCGAATTTCCATACCGACCATTGTACTGATTCCATTTTCCTACGTACCTCGACGCCTGCATAAGTACTGCTTGGTCTTGAGCTAAGTCGGTATTACAAAGTTGACGGGGTCTGCGTGGTCAGCGAACCAATAAACTGGGCAAACCATTCGCAATCGGCGTGCACGTCGTTTCATTTGTGCGATCTTGGTTCCCGACACGGTAGACGTCGAGTCAATTCATGCTTGACTTCCTTTCTTCCGAAATTGGCATTCGCCTTGTTAGCTTCGTCGGAATTCTCGGCGTAATGTCACTGGGGGAGGTGTTCGCCCCTCGGCGCAGTCCCGTGGGAAAGAAGACGTTGCGGTGGTCTAACAACTTTTTTTTGGTTTTTATCAACAGTATCTTGATGAGGCTCATCGCGCCACTGGGTGCAGTTGGTGTAGCTCAATTCGCCGAGTCGCGTGGATGGGGGCTACTTAATCAGCTTATGCTGCCAAGTGTGATTTCAACCGTTGTGGCTTTTGTTGTTCTAGACTTCGCGATCTATCTGCAACACCGTATGTTCCATGCGATTCCGATTCTCTGGCGATCACACATAGTGCATCATGCCGATTTGGACTGCGACGTAAGCACAGGACTGCGTTTTCACACCTTCGAGATTCTAATTTCCTTTGTGATCAAAAGCTCCGTGGTCATTCTTCTGGGCGCATCGCCGTTGGCAGTTGTGATCTTCGAAGTAGTTCTGAACGGAACGGCCATGTTCAACCACAGCAACATTTGCATTCCTCGCCCCCTCGACAAACTACTTCGCTTGATTCTCGTTACTCCCGACATGCATCGCGTACACCATTCCGTCGATTGCGCCGAAACAAACAGCAATTTTGGCTTCAATCTCCCATGGTGGGATTTTCTGTTTAGAACCTATCGAGGCCAACCAGCGCAGGGACATGAAGGAATGCACATAGGACTACCGCAATTCCGCGATGCCAGCGTGCAGCAGCTAGGAGTGATGCTCACAATGCCATTCGTCACCAAAAGCGTTGCCGCGACAGAAGACTCGCAAAAGATTGATTCCGAACAAATACACGAATGCAGTTATTCAGGTCAGACGTACAATCGCTGACAACTTCTAGCCCGATCGTTAGCTGCTCTATTTCCACGGTGACCGCTTCCCGGATACCAGTGTTATCTTGCCTCGCCAGATGGAAAGGGTGCGTCTGTCGTGAAGCTGATTGTTTCGTGGCCGCTGGCAACCGGACTGATGAAGTTGCTGCTGTCGTCACTGATGATGGAATAGCCCAGATCAAGCGGGTCATTGTTGGTAGCGAACAGATTGAGATTGCGACCTCGTAGGAAACGAGGCGACTGTTCTTGCGCGGTTCTCAGTAAAGCAGACAGTGAGTGTAGAAACCATCGTCCAATTTTTCACTAGCCAGATTGCTCGCCTTTTGGCCGGACGGGATAAATCCTTCACCGTCCAACTTGCCTCGGTTCGATCCGTCAATCTCGATCGTGAGCCTCGCATGGATGTGATCCGCGACGGCATGGCTCAGCGCGATACGCCGTTCAAGTTGTTCGAATCGGAGCTTCATCAGTCTTCTTCCGGATAATAATCGATTCTCTACGAGCGATCAAAATGACTTTGACGCAATCGTCGAAGTGCTGTGTAGCATCATGACGCTCGGTATCCGTACACGTCGAAAACAGCAGCTCTGAGCCTGTAGGTGAGCGTGTGATCAAAGTATTGGTCGTTCTCCAATAGCTCTGGAAACCGAAATTCGTCAATCACAAGAAACACGTCGCGAGGATTTTGTGCCAAGAATTTGCGCACCATATCCAAGAACTGATACGTGACATCGCGCTCGAACGGTGAAGTACAGAAGCAACACCGTTTCATCGTGCTTAAATTGATAATCAAGAACGTTGGTGCAGACGACAGATACTGAGCCCGCCGATTAACCACACTCGCTAAAGCCTGCAATGTTTTTCTCCGCAATCTTGCAGAGAGTAGGCGAATATTTCGATACCTACGACGCGGTTTAAGCCGTGCTCGACAGCCAGCAGCAGAATCCGTCCTTTGCCACATCCCACATCGACGAATACGCCATCGCGAGGCAGATGCACCCTTTTCATCAGCTTGCGAAAATACCTTGCACGGGTGGCTTTATACTTCTCAGCATGCTGCTTGTCCTCAAGGCGTATATCCAAATCTTGGACGGCGACTTCCATTTAAGTGTCAAGCCGATGGCGATTGTCAAAGACCTAGTCCTCATACACGCTCAGGGCGCTCTGAGATGTACTGACTAATCCATTGGAAAAGATTCTCTTGATCAACTCGACTGCCTTTGTTTGCCTTAACAACTTGCGCGTAAGAAATTGGATCGCAGGTCCTTCGCCTATTTCAGTTTGGCGAGATACTTGTCCGGCTCGGCGAGTAGTTTGTCTTTGCAGCCGTCGCAGCAAATCCACACGTTCTGGCCATGGACCTCGACCTTTTCCGGCTCACCCATCGTGCCAAGCATTTCGCCACTGACCGGGCAGAAGTGCTGCTTCATCGCAGACTTGCGGTCTTCCTCGGAGAATGAAGCCAGTGCCTCGGTCATCTTCTCCATGTCGGTCTTGCCAGCATGATCGCCGTCGCCGTGATCGTGCCCCGAATGGTCATGTTCCATTTCTGAGTGGTCCGACGAGTCGGTATCGGCAGCGGGAGTTGTCGTTTGGGAAGTTTCCGATTCGGTAGAATTGCAACCGGAAACAGCAAGAAACAGGCCCAGTCCGAGGGCCACACTGAGCAGCAGTTTTGACGTCATAGGTTCGCTCGCACAAAAATGGTGAATCGAATGGCATTGATGCCGGACACGGGTTTCGATGCTTTCGCCGAGCGAAACTTCATGCGAAAATCGAAAAATCTGCGAACGAGTCCCTGCCAACCGCGTTTCTTCGAGTTTTTCTTGGCGAAAGCGTGAAGAACGGTCACTTTCGAGCATCGAAGAACATGCTCGCCAAGATTGCGTCTTGAAGCGGTGAGCGGACGGCATAATGTAGTTATTCCGCCCCGAAGACTCCTTAATGGACAGTGTCGCCATGAATTGCCCCGATGTTCAAGACCGACTTTCGGCGTACTACGACGGCGAGTTATCTCCTGAATCGCAGGCCAAGATGACTCGGCATCTGGCCGGGTGTGAGTCATGCGCCGCGGAATTTGCGGACTTCAAGGATGTCACTCGTGCGGTAAGCCGAATGCCACAACCGAAAGTTCCACCCGCCGTGTGGGATGGAATTGC
>JAGQPC010000950.1 GCA_020426925.1 Planctomycetales bacterium
GGGCGAACTTACATTCGCTGCGACGATCGAGATCTCGGCAACATTGATGTTCGAGCGGCTGTCGACCGTTTTATCGCAGGTCGAGTTTCGGTGAGCTACGGGCTGCTTGCTGAACTCACCGTCGATGACAAATATCGGCCTGGGGATTTGGCTCGCGTTGGAAGTCGGGCGGTGGGCGTTTCCGTCCGAGTCCTTGGACCTGACTGGGTGGAGGCCGATCGAATTAGACTCTATTCCAATGGCCAATTGATTCGAGATGAACCGATCACGTCACTAACTGACAGAGAATCCGGTGTGTTGTGGACGGGCAAATGGACAATCGAATTGCCTTCACATGACGTTCATTTGGTGGCCATCGCGAGTGGACCGGGCGTTAATGGTTTGTATTGGAAAACCGCCAAGCCGTACCAGCCAACATCGCCGATTTGGGAGCCGCAAGTCTTTTCGTGCACAGGAGCGATTTGGCTGGACGTGGATGGTGATGGCCGCAAAACGTCAGCTTACGATTATGCTCAACAACTGTTTTTGGCCAACGCAGGAAACGTCGAACAGCTTTTGGCATCGCTGGACAAATTCGATCAAGCCGTTGCCACTCAAGCGGCGAGTCTGTTTCAATCCTCTGGCCGGTCGTGGCTTGACGCCGACGTGCAAAAATTGCTTCGAAAAGCGTCGCCTGCAACACAAGCCGGCGTGCAATCCTATCTGAATGCATGGCGAGCAAATCAACTTGCGACGCCAGATTAAATAAATCGCAACCCGACGGCGCTGGCGAGGCGTTCCACCTGTGTGGCCGCAGAAGCCTCGCCTGCGGCGTCGGGTTAAAACGAGGCAACGCTGCTGCGGCACGTGTCGATCAGCTGTCCACCGACGCACGACTAGGCCCGCGACGGAAAGCTGCTAACGCAGAAACTGGTGCAAGTGCTTTTCAATACAATCGTTCACTGTGCATCCAGCCGTATCGATTTGAATTCTGGGTCTTTCCCACGCGTCGTACGTTCGCGTAGTTACTTCTGCCCACGTTGGCACGACCAAACCGGCAATGTCGGCGGTACGTTGCTCGATGCGTCCGCGATGTTCTGCCGAATCAGAGCAGATGACTTCGATGTTGACGAAGTCCACGTTACATGAAACTGCGACTTCTTCCCATTCCCGCCGAGTGAGTTCGATTGGATTGCACGAATCGACCACGACGCTGAGGCCCAATTGCACGTTATCGCGTGCTACGCGATAAGCCAGCCGATAGCCTTCGCCTTGCACGTTCCAATCGCAGAGGTCCCGCAGTGCTTGCTCGATCGTATCAACTCGCAGGTATGTCGCGTTCGCGCGTCGTGCAAACGCTCTGGCGATGGTTGTTTTGCCCGTGCCTGGAAGGCCGGAGAGGATGAAAAGCATTGCCACGGTTAGTCTCGTTCGTATGTAAGATACGCCTCCACTCGTTTAATCCGACGCCGCAGGCGAGGCTTCCCGTTCTGCTGCCACCGTGATAACGCTTCGCCTACGGCATCAGGTTAAACGAGGCAACGCGACCATAGCAAGCGTGTCCGTTAGCTCTTCAGCGAATTGACTACGACCGCCAAAAGAACAGCCGTTGCCAAATTGTGCGTTTTGGCTTGGGAGCACTTAACTCTGAAATCGTTTCCGGAAGGGCACGCATGCCGCTAGTCACGTCTTCGATTAACTTTGCGATTGCGTTATTCGATTCGTTTGCGGGATGAAGTTTGCGCGCTGCGAGGATCGTTTTGCGTGCTTCGTGCAATCGTCCAGCGAACAGGTAGCACAATGCTAAATTGCCAAGTGTTGTGTGGTCGTCGGGTTTTAACGCCGCAGCTTGCTCTGCCACTGTCACCGCTTCGTCGTACTTTTTCAGCTCCAGACAAACCCCTGCCAACTCGCGACCGATTGCTTCGGTGTCACGTTCCAACTCTAACGCTCGGTGAAACGACTGATAGGCCTCTTCGTAGCGACCGACTGCGGTAAGCCCTTTCCCCAAAAACCAATGCGCTCCCCACGCGTCCGGATCTTCTTCCGTAACCCTTGACAGCATGTCAATTGCGTCTGCGATTTCTTCAGCGGCAGAGCCGGTCACGATCGGGTCACCCGGCGAGTAAAAATGTTTGAGAATTGTGTCGCGGCCCGCTTCGAACAGCGAAAGGATGGGAGGCGACGACCGGCCCACGTAAACCTCTTCGCCACTGCTGCGATCAAGATAGACAACGATGTTGTCTTCGGCGCGGACGAACTCCAGGTCATGCTCGCCCTCTGGATCGTGAAATATCAAGCCCGAGCCAGCCTTGGGATCCCAATCTTCGTAAGCCACGATTGCGTTTGGGTCGGTACCGGTCCGCCATCCGATAACAGCTTTTTCGTACGTTGAAACAGACAGCCAACTGCAGTGAGGCTCGATCGATTGGTCAAACTCGTTTACCAGCACGGCATCGGGATCGGGACCAAACTGCACATTGACGTTCCGCTCTTGCAGCTCTTGCAAAAACTTTCGTGCGTCTTCCTCAGCCATGAAGCTTCTGCGCCAGATGTTTCCGTCAGAAACAACTGATCGCGTGGTCGCCGAAACTTCATTTGATTTCAGCAAGTGTGAAATACGATTGAGCTGTGCGACAACACTGTAGCCTTCGAGTGGAATAGCCATGTGAAGCTCACCGAATGAGTCCAAACTGTACTCGTACGATTGTAGCACGTGTCGCCGAATCGCTCAGCCCGTCCTGCGTGCCCGTAGCCGACTGGGACTGCCGTTGCCAAATGGTGATTCGGGCGATTTCCGGGCTTGTCCGCTTTCGCCAAGCGGAAGTACGCGATTCGTGCAGGAATCCGAGTCATCAGTTTCGGCTGTATCTGTCAATTCGGGTAGTTTGCTCCAAATCGTTGAGGTATCAAAATCTGGTCGTTCGCCAAGCTGCTGCGCCAAGAAAACCAGCAAGATTACGTCCGCCGCGCAATAGCGAATGAGCTGTTCACGAGCCGTGCTGTCTTGAAAATGAATCCAGCGCGACCACAACTTAATCGCGAGCGCACCATCTGCGTCCGCCAAATCGCTAGGCCGTCGCACTCCCGCACGGACCGTAATCTCCTTCAAGCCGCCTCGCATCCCTTTGTGAAATGCCAGCCATCGCAAATCTATATGCGGACACGGAAACGTAGGAATGTGAAATGCATCGAGCACGCGAGGTACATCGAATGACGCACCATTGAACGATGCCATCAATCGAACGTCCTCCAGCAGCTCTAAAAAGTCGTCTAGATTTTCGTGTTCGACGAACGAATGCACTTCGCCTTTGTGCCAAACGACAATCGTTGTAATTGGAGCATCGTATTCCAAGCCGAACGTTTCGATGTCGAAATACGATGTTTCTTCCAGAAACTCGGACAGCAACCGCCAACGGTCTGGACCGGCAAGTCGATCGGCAAAGAAGCCGACGTCTCGGCTTTCCAGCGCATGAATGTTCTCATCGAGCGCACGCAGCAAGTTGTCGCGTTTTGCCGCCGGAAGTCTATCCGGATCAGCGACCGCGTCGTACCAGGATCGAATTCCGTTCTTGTTGAGTTTTTCAAGACGAGCCGGTCCGATTCCTTCGAAGTGCAAGAAGGCTTCATCGATCAATGGATTCGAGCTCGCTTTTGTTTGAGGATTTCGCTGGCCTTGCCCAAGCGTTGCTTCAGCCGTTTCATCTCTGCGTCTTCGGCGGGCGCTTCGATTCGGATTTGACGACCAACCTCGAACCGCGTGATATCTGGAATTGCAACTCTGGCAGTGAGTATGGTCTCGAGCAAACTTTTCGTGCAGGCGACCGCGGCGTTCGTTTCGACAAGCAGTTCTTCTAGCTCCTGATCTTCAACGCCAGGAGGCAGAGCAGTCACGCACGCCGGACATCCAGCCTGGCACGGACAATCATTGATCACGTCCAGGCACAACCGCAACGCGTCGGCAAACGCTTCGAAGATTTTCTCTGCATAGCCAACGCCGCCTTCGATGCTGTCGTAGACATAAAGCGCACTTCGCCAAACCTTGGGTTCGACCTCTGTGGAAGAAACATCCGTCCCGATGTCTTGAACATCTCCTAGGCACAAGCTGGGTGCGGTCCGACGCAGGATATAGCTCAACCCATAGAGCGCCGCGCCAACGTGGCGATGATCGATCGCCGTTACTGCTTCACGCCAGTCGTCCGGGGGATAGAAATTGAAGCCAGTCGTGTCGTAAATGAACGGTTCCAAAGTTATGGGGCCGTACCCGATGTTTTCTAACGTTCGCTCGCGAATCTTCTTGTACATCTTTGGCTGGCGATTGACGTTGACATAGCCAAAGTCCAGCTTCGCGCCGCTTAGCTCCGCTTTTTCAAGCGAATCAGTCAGCGTGATGCGACTCTCCCAAACAGCTTCGGTGTAATAGTCGACATCGACCGGATCGACACGACACAGTTTCTTCTCCAGATCTAGCTCCATCGACATGTACCGTCGTCCGAGGTGCTGGTAGATCGCGTCTTTGTAAAGTGTGCCGCGAGCGCCGATCGGATCGAGTTCACCGATCACTTCCGTTCCACAGTAGATCTCGATGTTGTAATCGGTCATACCGCGGAGGTTGACGCCTTTGGCAGGATAGTCTCGCAAGGCGTAGCGATAGTCGCCACGATATTCGACCAGCGTTTTGTCGTCACGCAAAACATCCAATGCGGCGGAGTAGGCGGGCTCTGCGAAAGTTGGCTCAGACTCGCGCAGCGGATGTTCGTGAGCAGCGCACGGCAGATGTTGTAGCAAAATGTACGGGTTGTTCGCGTTCAACCACGCTCGTTCGATGGGAGCTCGGTTGATGAACTCTGGGTGGTTCACAAAGTACTGATCGATCGGCGTGTCTCGAGC
>JAGQPC010000951.1 GCA_020426925.1 Planctomycetales bacterium
GGCCGATTGACGCTACAATGGTGGGCTTTCGTCGAGTTTCCGTTTGCCCTTCGGTATTGCAATGACCAAATCGCTGTTCTTGTTTATCCAAATCGGGGTGCTAAGCATTGCGAGCTTCGTCAACGCTTCAACGATGTTAAACTGGGAAGAACTGCCAGCGATTCCGGATGAACTTGGATTCGCTGGTCCTTTTGTTGGCGTCCACAACGATGTTCTGATTGTGGCGGGCGGAGCCAATTTTCCGAAACCGGTCTGGCAGACGACAAAAGTGTGGCACGATCGGATTTTCGTGCTCACCAAAAACAGCGAAGGGGTATACGTCTGGCACGACGGTGGCAAGCTGACCCGGCCTATCGCGTACGGTGCTGCCGTTTCTAGCAAGCACGGAGTCGTTTGCATTGGCGGAAATGACGCTGAAAACACGTTCAGCGATGTTTTTCTGCTCAAGTGGAATCCAGAGACGCAATCGATTTCGTCCGCCCCTCTGCCAAGCCTGCCGCGGCCTTGCGCATTCGGCTCAGCAACCGTCGTCGGCGAACAAGTGTTTCTCGCGTGCGGACAGACCGACACGTCACTGAAATCGGCCACAAAAGCGCTTTGGACGTTAGACTTAGCGAAACGAGACGACTCCGGCGAATTCCAATGGCGACGTTTGCCCGATTGCCCCGGCCCACCGCGAGCACTGAACTTAACCGTTCACCAGCATAACGGTTACTCCGATTGCATTTACGTCATCAGTGGTCGCCGCCAGACCGGCGATGCTGCGACGGACATCGAATTCCTATCCGACGTTTGGGAGTACTGCATACCGTCAAACAGTTGGCGTCGGCGGTGCGATGTGCCTCGATGCGTAATGGCTGGCACTGCCGTTGAATACGGCCAGAGTCACGTTCTCGTGTTGGGCGGCGCCAGCGGCGAACTTTTTTTCCGCGGCGACGAGCTCAAAGACAACCATCCAGGATTTCCGAAGGAGGCGTTGGCGTATCACACGATTACCGACACTTGGACTTCGGCCGGTCCGATTCCGCAGAATCATGTGACGACCAACGCAGTCAAGTGGAACGGCGACATCATCGTGCCGAGCGGGGAAGTTCGTCCGCGGGTCCGAACTCCGCAAGTGTATCGCGTCACTCCACAGCACACGGAGACAAACTTTGGTGCGTTGAACTACGCGGTGCTGTTCGGTTACCTTGGCTCCATGGTTTTGGTAGGCGTTTATTTTGCACGCAAGAACAAAACGACAGATGATTATTTCCGAGGTGGAAAACAGATTCCTTGGTGGGCGGCCGGCTGCAGTATTTTTGCAACGATGCTCAGTTCACTGACCTTCACCGGCATTCCGTCGAAGGCGTTTGCGCAAGACTGGGTCTTGGCCGTGGGGAACATGATGATCCCAGCCGTGGCTGTAGTTGCAGTCTTTGTGGCGTTGCCGTTCTTTCGTAGGATTGACGCGACGAGTGCATACGAATACCTCGAAAAACGATTTAGCCGATCGGTTCGGCTTTTCGGCAGCGCGAGTTTCACTCTGTTCCACATTTTTCGAATGGCGGTTGTGATGTCTCTCACGGGTTTGGCGCTGGCTGTCGCAACTCCGCTAACGCCTACGCAATCAGTTCTGCTGATGGGAGTGTTGAGCATCGCGTACTGCACGATGGGCGGAATCGAAGCGGTGATTTGGACCGACACCATTCAAACCGTCGTATTAATGGGTGGAGCGTTGCTTGCGTTCGCGTTCTTAGTAGCGGGAACAGATGGAGGAGTGACCGGTTTTCTGGCGGCGGCGAGCGAATCCGGGAAGTTTCGCTGCGCGAATTTGCATTGGAGTTTGACCGACCCGCAAACCGCATTGTGGGTGATTATCATCGGCGGGATTGGGCAGAACATTTCTTCGTACACGGCGGACCAAGCGGTCGTGCAGCGTTACATGACAACGCCCGATCAGTCGGCTGCGGCTCGGTCCATCTGGACGAACGCGGTTCTTGTGATTCCCGCAACGCTTTTGTTTTTTGGAATGGGAACGGCGCTGTTCGCGTTCTATCAATCGCACCCAGAAAAGCTAGATCCAACGATCACGACCGACCAACTCTTTCCACTGTTTATTGCTCGGGACATGCCGATCGGCCTTGCCGGGCTGATCGTCGCCGGAGTATTCGCTGCCGCTCAGTCGACGGTTTCGACGAGCATGAACTCTACAGCAACGGCAATCGTAACCGACTTTCTTCGCCCAGCAAATGTTTGTGCCAACGAATCCGGCTACTTGCGATCCGCTCGAGGGCTGACGCTGCTGATGGGCGTTGCCGGCACATTGATCGCATTGATATTCGTCGACCCTGACATTCGGTCGCTCTTTGACGCATTCATTAAAGTCATCGGGCTATTCATGGGCGTGCTTGGCGGTTTGTTTGTGCTCGGTGCGACAACGATACGAGCCAACTCGATCGGGGCTTTAACGGGTGCCGTTCTCGGAGCCACCACCATGTTCTGTCTGTGGAAGTTCACTGCCGTCAACGGCTACTTCTACACGACCTCAGGCATCACGTCGTGCTTCGTCGTTGGCTACAGCGTTAGCATGTTGACCGGACGGCCAAAGCAAGACCTGTCGGGTTTGACTATTCATACGCTTCCCAAGCCAGCGTGAGCACGGCGTCCGCCGCGGTTCTCCGGCGGATTGCAAATCCTACTTCAGTCTCGCCACGGGTGAGCGATCTGCTTCCAGTATTCGTCGAACGCGCCGTCTTTGTGGAAGTCGGGGCTGTTGTCGATGTCGTGACATTCCATGCATGCCGTCTTGGCTTGCAACAAAGTTTGCCGCATCTGAAGGCGACGCTTATTTTGCTCTTCGTCAGTGAGGTCCTCGATTTCACCGCTTTCCGCGGCAACGTGAGCGGAGCCTGGACCGTGGCAGTTTTCGCAGCCGTTGCCGTGCATGGCTTTAGACTTTTCAAGATCAACGTAGCCCGTTGAATAGGGATAGTATTGTTGTGGGTTCCAGCCGGTAACATGACAGCTAATGCATTCTGGATCGAAGTGACGAGCGACATCGCTGCGTTCGAGTGGTTTCACGATGTGATCTGTCGCGTGGTAGTGTGGCGTTTTCTTCCAGTGTTCGTACGCTTGCGTGTGGCATTCGCCACAGGTTTCGCTACCAACAAACGTGAGACCGCTGGGGTGAGGCACTGGCTTCAACCCTAATCCAGCCAAGCCGCGTGCTTTCAGGTTCTCTTGATATTCTTTCAGGTTTTCGAGCATCACTTTGGAATCCCGAAAATTGCTGGTCAAAGCAAGCCGCTGATAATGAATCGGCGTTTCTTCGTCGTCGTAAAAGCCAACGATCCCTACGTACATACCTTTCTTGCCGGTTTGGAGCAGCAAGGCTTTTGAGCCCGGAATTTTTTCTGGCAGTAGTGTCGGTTCGCCGCTTCCACCAGCCGTCACGATCACGTCGATCTCTTGAAACTTCTTCGCAAGCTCTTTGGTTTCGTCCATCGAGGCAAATGCGAGCACGACGATGTTGTCACATTTTGCTGCCGTAAGTTTTTCGATCGCTTTTTCCAGCCCTTCAGCGGGCGGAACGGTCTGAATGTCAGCGTTGCGGATCCCCTTGAGGTGCTCAGTACCGAGCACGCAAGTGATGCCGATTTTTTTCGGGCCGACGTTGAGCACTTTGTGAGTAAGAATCTGCTCGAACAAATCGACGTTCGCACACACGCACAGCTCACTGCCCGCGATACTGCCAAGCAAATCAGACAGGTTCAAATCATCAGGGCCGATCCCAACCGCTTGATACTGCATAACTCTGAATGCATTGAGTGTCGTGTCGAATTTTAATTGGGCTTGCGGACCGGTGCGGCGAACCTGATTTCCAACATCGACAGGAGCAATCTTCATATCCCACTTTTTCAGGAACATCTTCAGCAGCGTGTGTCGCCGCGCAAGTCCGCCTTTCTGATTATCAAGGCCCGTGCAACCGCATGGCTCGATGTAACCATGCTGACGCCCCGTGATAAACAGCGCCGCGTCCGGTGCTTTATTCTCCGGCCAGGTGCTAAATGGCCTGACAGTCGGCGGTTCGTCAGCCGCAAATGAAGGAAGCGATTGCCATACGGTGAGTGCCACTGCCAGCAACGAGAATGATGCTGCCAACGCCCAGTAACTTCGTTTCATGATTTGTTGCCTAACTCATTTCGTACGACAAGTGTGCGTTCGACTTGGTCTACAGTCGAACGTTACTTCGCCCTCCCTCGGGAGGGTCGAAGCTGAGGAACGAAGCTTCGG
>JAGQPC010000952.1 GCA_020426925.1 Planctomycetales bacterium
GAGTTGAAGGCGATAGGCGAATCGTCCGCGACCAATTGTTGATAGTATTGAAGGGCTCGAGCGTACTCTTCGTGTTGGAAAAACTTATCCGCCAATCGCTGTGCTGACTGATAATGAGCGTGCTTTTTGTAGTGGCTGAGCGTCGCAAAGACTTGCTCGGCCGCAGATTGATTGTTTTGCGCCAAGTGAGCTCGCACCAGCTTCGCGCGACACCGATCCCTCATCGATTCGTCGGCCAATTCTGACAGGGCCTTGTTCAGATCATTGATGGCTTGTTCGTGCTGACCAAGTTCCAGCTTCGCGCAGCCTCTAGCCAGAACCGTTCGAGCAGACATCGACGCGTCCGATTGCGTCGAAATATCCTGTAGCGAATCTAGCGCCGATTCCCACTGCTCCTGACCGAGCTGGCAGATGGCGAGCATGAACGTTAGCGAGTCTCGCAGATTTTGCGTCTCAGCTGAATGCGCAGTACCGATCAACGACAGAGCACGTTCAAGCTGCCCACAAGCTAATTTGAATTGTTGCCTTTTGATCAAAGACCTCGCATGAATCTCTAGGGCGTCGACTGTCGATGCTGCATGCTGATACTCGTCCAGATATGTCTGCGTAAGCTTGTCGACTTTATCGTGGTCTCCGTCGCGCGAGGCCAATTGAAGCAAGCCAACGATCGCACCCTCACGCCACTCGCTGCCGCTGTGACGGTCAACGACCATCTGATATGCCTGTTGGGCTTTTTCAAATGACTCGTCAGCTCGAAACGCTTCGCCCGCGAAATACGTCGCAGCTGAGGCAAGGCGGTGCTCTGCAGAAATCTCGCCGACGGTGCTGAGCGTTTTGGCTGCCAGTCGAAATTCTTGGCGAGCCAATTGCGTTACACCCATCCAATATCGTGTGCGAACCCGCAAATCTCGCGATTCTACTAGTTCGTCACTGCAATAGTCGGTTTCAACTTTGCCAAACTGAGTCATCGCAGCATTCAATTGGCCGGCGCGATAGTGCTGCACTCCGATCGCGAATTCCGCTTGCGGCACATGCTTGCTGTCGGGGAACTCCCGAGCCAGTTGCTCATACCAGCTGATGGCCATTGCGTGATTTCCATCGGCTGCAGCGATCTTCCCAAGATAATACAACGCGTACTCGTTAAGCTGGTGGTCGGGTGATAGCTTGTTGAATTGATCCAGCAAAGGCCTCGCGGCCGGATGGTCACCGGCAAGAAAGGAAGATTCGCCCCAACGGAATATTGCTCGGTGGACTCTGGCGTCACTCGGATGATGCACGACAAATCGGCTGAAGGCATCGGCAGCGTGTGCGAAATCTTTTTGCTGAATATGCGATTCACCCAAATAGTAGAGGGCACTTGCAGTACGATTGTCGTTGGGAAACTTCTGCAGAAAATCGGCGAATTCAGTGGCGGCTAGATCCCAACGCATTGCTTTGTAGTGTGCCGCCGCCACTCGGTATTGGTCGTCTGCAGAGTCTGCGTTTGCGAACGATCTGAATACGCATAGGGAGAAAACGATCCAGATTCTGAGTTTGGCGTTTTGCATTTTGCTAGCGAGCTCATTTCTTCCGCCACGCGCCGCAGCTCGGGCAACCGTATTTGTCGTTCGGTTGCGATGAAAACTGCTAGCGACATCTTGCTGTAAACATACGTAAAAACGCACGTCATCAAGTAAGATCGGCTATTAAGCCGGCATGAATTATTCCGATTCACTTGAACGTGTGACGGATTACCTCGCTAGCGATTTAGCAGTGCTCGAAAAATAATTGCGCGATTGGGTATCGCCAACCGTGGTCTCCGGCGAGATGAAACGTGCGGCTTGTGTGGTTGTGCCGCGTAGTTCACCGCCTTGCTTCGCGGTCCCTCGAGGTTGTGCAGCTTTATTCCGCTACTTTACTCTCCGTCAGGGAGAGTCGCCGCACAGCGGCGGAAAGGGCATCGGTGCCTACACAAGTTGCGCACTGGGGACTTCACCCACCCGCCGGGCCCGCCGGGTGGCTCTGCAAAAATTCGTTTTACTTTGCTTTTTTTGCTGCCCGCTGGGTTGTTTTTTTGCGGTGGCCTCGGCGTAGGCGTGGATTCCAAAGCCGGATGGTCGTCAACGACCGTTGGGTGTCGCCGCCTTGGAGGACAAAATCGTCCAACAGGCAGTTCTTTGGGTCCTGCAAAGCATTTACGAACAAGACTTTCTCGGCTTCAGTTATGGCTACCGCCCGGGCCGCAAGCCTCATGATGCGCTCGATGCATTGAGCGTTGCGATCACGAGCAAGAAGGTGAACTGGATACTAGACGCTGATGTCGAAGGCTGCTTCGATTCGATCGATCATTCATGGTTGGTCAAATTCCTAGAGCATCGCATCGGTGATCGACGCATTCTTCGGCTGATTCAAAAGTGGCTTCGAGCCGGAGTCATCGAAGAGGGCAAGTGGTCGAAGACCGAGAAGGGCTCGCCGCAGGGTTCTGTGATTTCACCGTTACTCAGCAACGTGTTTCTTCACTATGTGTTCGACCTTTGGATTGAATGGTGGCGACGGACTCATTGTCGTCGCGATGTAGTTGTTGTTCGATTCGTGGATGACTTCGTCATTGGCTTCGAGAGTCATTCGGAAGCAGTGGCATGCCTGGAAGAACTCCGGGACCGCTTTGCGAAGTTTGGCTTGAAGCTTTCATCAGTGAATTCTTCATTAAACTCGTCCCAAACCCGTTCTCTCTTGTAGTAGGTACCACCGTAGGCATTTGTACCGTCGCACCCATCTAAAAGCCTTGCGAAGTTAGGACGTTGATAAGGGGACATTGGACGTTGATAAGGGGACATTGGACGTTGATAAGGGGACATTGGACGTTGATAAGGGGACATTG
>JAGQPC010000953.1 GCA_020426925.1 Planctomycetales bacterium
GTGGAAGTTGCTAAACTTCCTGGCGAACGGCATCTTTAGCAAGATCCACTACGAGTTTCCCGCAAATCAAGGTGCGTTGGACTACTAGAAGTCCGTCGTACAGCATTGAGAAGATACGAACTCAGCTGCTGCTTGCTAATTCGCCAGCCAGGAGTTTCCTGATGAGCGGCTCTAGCGTCGCCCACTGGCTAGGGGACTTCAGCACGTAGTGCGCGTGAAGTTGTTCGCATCGGCGCTGCGTGGCCGGATCACATTTCCCTGTAAGCACGATGACCGGCATGCCTCGCAATGCGGAGTTATGCGCCATCATCTCACAGGTCGCCAGGCCATTTCCCGCTGGCATGTCAACATCTAGGATGGCCAGATCAAGATCGACGAATTCAGAAGTGGACAAGGCCGTCATGCAGTCTTCGGCAGTGACGACCGAAAGGCCAATGCGTTCGCATCGCAGAGTTAACGCGTTGAGGAGATCTCGATCGTCGTCAGCAATCAAGACGTTCCCACGCAGAGGCTGGTTATCGCTCGGCACGTTGCTGCTCGTGACGTTACTACCGAAACTTGGTGCTGCGTCTTTCGGATCGGCCACGTCAATTCTCGCAGCAATGTCAGGAATAACTTCGCTCGCAACTTTTTCGCGTGCGTTTGAGATATTGTCTAACAGGTCTTCTACCAGCACAGAAAAGTCAACAGGCTTGGTGTAGAACGCGGATGCCCCGAGGTTCGTCATTCGCATTCGAATCTCGGGTTCTGTATGGCCCGTCAGCACGATTACGGGAATCGAACGTGTCGTCACCGACTGCTTGAGCCTGCGCAACACGTTGTCACCGCTTCCATCGGGCATGGTGTAATCGAGGATGATTGCATCTGGCGGATACTTCGACGCGGCGCGAAAGCCATCGCTTCCTTCGAACGCATTAACAACGCCAATGCCAGATGCTTCCAAACGGCGGCCAAGTCCTTCCGAGAAATCGATGTCGTCGTCGATACACAGCACCCATGGCTTTGGTTCGCACTCCTGTACTATTTGTTCTCCGCTGCCAATCAGCGAAAACACGGTGTCGAGCAAATCGCCCACCGTCCTATCCGCGTTAGACGTATGCATATCCGCGTTAATGTTCATGTCCTTGTTGCTGGTGGATGAGTCGGTGCTAGAGTCGGTCAAATCGAGCAGTTCGATGAGGAGCGGTTTTAAACGGGACCACGTGTCGGTTGCCTTGGGAACATAGTAAGCAGCAAGCGAGTGACATCGGCGTTCGACATCCGTTTCCGTTCTGCCGGTGATGATAATCAGCGGAATGTTTGCAAGCTGGTCGTCATTGGCGAGCATCTCGCACGCAGCCAGTCCGTTGCCACCCGGCATTTCGACGTCCATGCAAATCACTTCGGGGCGATGTTCCCTTGCCGTATTCAGAGCGTTCAACACATCGTCCGCTGTAAACACTTGCAGGCCCATTTGCTCGCAGCGACATTGAAGCAGGTCTCGCAAGTCGTTGTCATCATCTGCGATAAGTATTTTAGGTCGCGAGTTCATGGTTTCAGTCTTGGATGGGCGAAATGGAGTTACATCAATCGCGAGTTCTTTTCGGTTAGTTTGTCGGCGAACCAGATCTCTTTTGAGCGTGTGGCAACGTTGTGGTTGCTGTTATCTATCTCGTGACACCGACACGTTTGCCGGATCCGGGGCGTCGACGTCGATCAGTTCGTAGATGACAGGCCGAATTCGCGCCCAAATATTCGTCGTCTTGTTTACGTAGTAGGCGCACATGTCTCCGCATCGGCGAATGGTTTCCGGATCTGTCCTTCCGGTCAGAATAATTACAGGCGTCGCAGAGTATTCTTCGTCTTTTGAAAGTACTTCACACACGGACAGCCCGTTTCCTGCCGGCATCTCCACGTCTAGGCAAATCAGGTCGGGGTTGTGTTTCAGCACTGCGGCAAGTGCAGACCGCGCGTCGTATGCGGTGACTACATCGAGGCCGATACTTCGGCAGCGCATGGAAAGGATCTGAACGAGGTCTTTGTCATCATCGGCAATCAGTATTTGTTTCACGTCGTTACTCGCTAACGGTTTTTGTCGATTTCGCCCATTGCCGTGTCGACTGCTGCAAGCAAATGCTTGCTGAGATATGGCTTCTTGATAAAGAAACGAGCCCCAGCGTCCAGGCAACTGTTTTGATCTACAACGCTCGCAGACAACATGACTACTGGAATCGGTTTGGTCTCAGCGCGCTGTTTCAACTGTGTCAGAGCGTTGATGCCATTCATACCAGGCATCCGCACATCGAGAATAATGGCGTCGGGCTTGCAGTGTACTGCGCTATCGATTCCCTGTTCCGCGTCAAACGCAGCAATCGTGCGGTACCCTTCGTTCTCCAACCGGCGACACGTTGAATCCACAATGTCTCGGTCGTCGTCGATCATTAGAATCGTTCGCGACTTGGGATTACCCATCATTGACTCCTCTATCTTCAGTCACGGGAGCGGGGGCAGTGTGCTTTACGAACGGTTGGTGACGCGTGTCCATTCGGGCAAGCATACGGTCACGCGACAATTCGACAAACGCTGCGAACTCCATCGCCTTGGTGACAAGGTCCGTTAGAACAGTACCTTCAAGCGGAGTAGGAACTCGCCCAAATGTTCCAATGGCTTGCTCATAGGATGCACTTCCCAACAGCAGGACAGGGATGTGGTTTGCTTGAGCGTGCTCGATCAGAGCACTATTTGTAGTCGCCACATCGGTCCGGACATGTTGCGAGCAATCGCCTAACAAGATTACCTGCGGCTGAAACTCGATTGCCGCGCAGACACCGTCAACTGCTCTTCTCGCGGTCCGCACGCGATATCCAGCTTCTCGCACACGTATGCCGACGACGTCAGCAAGGTCAGGGTCGCCTTCTATTAATAACACGAGCTCATTTTTAGCCATGCATTAGTTCTCGCGTTTGAAAGGCTTCAGCAGAACGCACCACGATCGTATCGATGTACGACGCGTGCCATGTTCCTATTCGATTCCATTCGACGTGAGGAAATGGGCCCTTGAATCGGTTGCGGTTCGCATCATCCAATGTCTGTTGTGCACGGCTGAAAAAGTCAGGAAGTTCGATGTCGTTTGCAGCCAGAACGAGCAGCCAACGAGCACTATCGACTCGGAAGATGATGTCGTGTCGCCGCAGCAGATAGCTGAGGAACGAATCGACGTCATTTGCATCATCGGCATCGGACGACTCGTCGACACGAACTTCCACAAGCGACGCGTATCTCGAAACGCCTTCCAGCTGATCAATTCGCGACAAGTATCGCCTCAGGATGCACTGAGGCTCGTATACGGGAACGGTGAAGGAAAAGGCACTTCCGTGCCCCAACTTGCTTTGCACGTTCATTTGCCCAAAGTTAAGTTGCACGAGCTCTTTACAGATGCTCAGCCCAAGGCCAAAGCCTTTTGTGCTACTGCGAACATCGCTACCCAGCTGAGTAAACCGTTCAAAGATACTCTGCAATGATTCTGCATCGATGCCGCGACCATTGTCGGTCACCTCGACGACGATATCCTCACCATTGTCTGCAAGTTTACATGTGACTTGAACGATACCGGGATCGCCACAGAACTTGATCGCATTAACAGTTAAGTTTGTGATGACGCGTCCGATTTTTTCTGGGTCACAGTACAACTCTGGCAAGTCAGGCTCGTTAACAAATTCAATCTTCACGCTCTTGATTTCGGCTTTTCTTGCCAAACAAGGCCGAACGCTGCGCAGAATGTCTTCAATCCGGCATCGGCAACGCAACAACCCCATCAAGCCAGATTGCATCTTGCTGATGTCCAACATGTCGTCAACCATATTGCCCAGATCGTTTGTTCTGTCGCTGACGATGTTCAACATTCGGCGTTGCTCGTCGCTGACTGAACCAGCGATGCCGTCGAGCATCAGGGATGTATATTCCTTGATGACCGTCAGTGGCGTTCGGAATTCGTGCGACACGTTATCTACGAACTTGTGTGCCGTGTCACAGAGTGCTTCCAAACGGAGGTTTTTCGCCTGCAGCATCTCCTGGTTCTTTTGCAAAGTCTTTTCATTCTCCCGCAAGTTCTGAACCAGTTTTTGCCGGTGAATTGCGTAGCGAATCGAACGACGTAGTAAATCCGAAGTCAGAGTGCCTTTAATGAAGTAGTCTTGGGCGCCGTAGTCGAGTGCCTGCAATGCGGTATCTTCATCGTTGATGTCTGAAACGACAATAATCGGCACATTGCGAATCGTGGTACGAATTTCCCGCAGGGTGTCCAACCCACTGGATTCAGGCAATCCCAAGTCCAATAGAACAACGTCGAAGCCGCTATCGCTTAGCAGTTTAGTGGCTGACGTGAGCGAATGAGCAGTGGTAATTTCGAAGGAATCGCCAATCGAGTGAGACAACGCTCTTAAAGTCTCACGCATGTCGACACCATCGTCGTCGACGACTAGAACACGCACGTCTCCGTGGTTGCTTAAGGTGTCCAATTGTCGATTATGGTCAAACATAAACTTTCTCGCGGAGGTCGATAACGGATGACAGCGCTTCGACTAATTCTTCAAATGGTGCTGGTTTCGTGAAGAACGCTGTGACGCCCAATGCCATCATCTTTTTCCGCGTAGCAACGTCTCGACATCCGGTCAGAACAATCACCGGAATAGATTGCGTATCCGAATTGCGGCGAAGGCACTCGACAATGTAATCGCCGTCTCCTTGAGGCATTTTCATGTCGGTGATGACAACGTCGGGACGCTCGGTCATCGCGAGCCAGAAACCATTCATACCGTGATACGCTCGAAGCACTTCTACGTCATAGGGTGCCAATCGAATCGACAGCGAGCTTGAGATTTCCGGGTCGTCATCAATGCAAAGGATCTTGGGGCAATTTGGACCTAATTCACTACTGGATAGACTCATGGTGCTCTCTCCTGATCGTTACGTGACCTAGACATCACATAAATGGATGTACTTTGCGAGCTACTTTGACACTTCACAAATTCCAATCAGATTGTGTCAAGCCACATCGAAATCAGAGCGGACAATCCGTCTGAAGCGGATTATTCGATTGTGAGATGCGTGGTTAACCCGGTCGAACCATTGCCTCTACAAGCATCGTGGCAACGGCACGCTGCTAGCGCTTTTTGCAGTTGCGCGTCGTCATTTTTCTGTTGGCAAATCCCAACCCGAACCATGCGTTTTGAAGTACTGCAAAGTAGCCACGTATGTGGCGGCAGCAGCTCGCCCCGAGTGCAAACTCGGGGCTTTAGAAGCCCCAACAGGCGACCAGCCGCGAAGCGGCGGCAGCACTGAGTAACATATCGATCACTTACTGCTGCATTCGCTCATCGAACTCGCCGTCGATGTCCAGCTCAAAATCAGCATCATTTCGAATACTCCGATCGTACGGCTGAATAGCGGAAAATACGTGGTCGACCGTGTGACCGTCGGGCAAGAAGTGAACTTGTCCTTCCGACTCCAGCTCGTGATTCGGAATTACGCGCAAGGCATCACGACGGACGGGCTCTTGCGATTGCTCCGTAATCCTGGTGGCAGCGACTTGTTTGGACGGAACGCCGCGAGCAGCTGCAATGTACGTTCCCGCCGTAAACGCAAACACGAAGTCTCCTGTCGTAAAATCACCATCGCCGTCCCAGTCCCCCTCTTCAAACGTGGAATTGCCTTCAATGCCGTCTTCGTATTCCCCGGCCTGAAAGACGAGCACGAAGTCGGACGAATTGAAGACACCGTCATGGTTTGAATCTCCAGGAATCGGTCCGTCTGTCGTCCCGGGCGAGCCCCCTGCCGTCACGCTCGCGGTCCAGCCATCTTTTTGGCTCCAAAGATCAAGACTTCCGTTTTCGCTGCGGATTTGCAGCGAGTTTCCGTCGCCGTCAGTCGAAGGATGCCATGCATCGTCATAGGTGAACTGTTGAATGATAAATCCGTCAGCAGAAAGAGTTAACTGTTCGCCTCCATTGCTGAGTGCCCCTGAGTACTGACCGGCAACCGGCAGGCCATCGCCAAATCGATGAGCGAACGCGGCCGTGTCTTCGACAACAAGCACGCGCTCACCAGGTGCCAATTGTTTGATGGCGCTGCCAGAGAACTCGTAAGCAATACCCTGATTGTCTCCATCGATATCGGTGTTTTCGAACTTCGCGACCGAAATATCGATCGTCCGATTGCTGATGATAACGAGCTCGATAAACTCAAAGTCGTCCGCATCGTTGAACCCGGCAACGATATCTGATTGCGTGGGATCGGCCGGGTGATATTGGATTTCACTAACGCGCAAGCTGTCGATCAGATCAGAGCCTGTTGCCGCGGTCGCTGTGAATTGAACGGGCTCAGACCAGTGGCTCCAGCGACCGGTGTTGTCTTGCATGCGAACGCGAGCCCGGTAAGTTCGGCCGGGCTCGACAGCTGTCGATGGCGCCTCAATCTGCGCCGTGAATTCGGTTAGCTCGCCAGATTCCCAACTGCTTGTCCATTCGAGTTTGTGCTTTTCATTAGGATCAAATGCCGGTGCATTTGGATCGGTGATCTCAGCAATGCGCCACTCGATCTTGCCGAACGAATCGTTACCTTGCGGATCGGAGAACGGAGTCGTTTGAAAGGCTAATCCGTTTTGGGGGAATGCTGCTTGACCTATATAGAAGATCGAAGGCGTAGCGGGAATCTCATCTCCTTCACCGCGAGCACCTTGCAGGTTGTCGAGATGCCTCGCGCGACCGCCTTGAGGTACGCTTCCACCAGGCCAGTTACCACCAGAGAACGCGAAGTTCATCATGTCCTGCACCAACGCGTCAATACTTTCGGTGCCCGGACCGGTAATTCCGCGGAAAGTTCCATCTTCGCGTTCCCCGCCCGTCCATCGGTCTCGATCCGCCTGCTCCATCGGCCGAAGCACATCGGCAAACTGTTGGATTAGCGGCTCAATTTGATCAGGTTGCCACAGTAGGTCGCGGAGTTCCCGAATGTGGTTGTAGTATTCGGGCCAAAGTTCGGGCGTTGAACTACTATCCGCTCCACCACCAGATGCCGGGAAGATGCTGTTATAGACGACGTCGTGCCCCGAATTCCAAGTCGGGCCCCAGGATGCATCTTGATCCCACGGTAAAATCCAGAGCTTGCCAAGGTTGTTGTTTTCGGGTGTGTAGACTGGCTCGAAATAGTAAGCCATGTTCTTGTTGGCGTCCGGCCAATAGTCATAGTTGCGAGTCGCTTCGGTCAGCGCGTGGTACGTGTAGTACTTTTCCAAATTGACGTGCGCATCGATGTACTCGGCAGTGCTGCGGCCGGTGAGGTTGCGTTCGATGTTGTCGTGGTCCGATCCGTCCGTGACCGCGTTGGGTGCTTGATAGCGTTGTTGTTGTTCTGGATCGCGAGTTTGATTGATCAACTTATAGAGGTTGCCACGTTCCATTTCGTGTGTGTCGAGAAACCGGACGTCGTACGTTTCCGTGACGAAACTGAATCCCCAAAAATCGCCTTTGTAGCGATCCGTTTCCTCAACCGAATCGATCACTCGAAAATGACTGTACAGTGTGTTCGGCGCGGGCAATCCCATCTGGTTGTACAGGTACATGTTGATCGATTCGTTCAGCGAATAAGTCATCGTCTGACGATTGTCGAACATCTTTCCGGTTGTTAGCGTTCGCCACTTGAACGGAAACGGATTGCCGTCCTGATCATGAGCTTGCATGTACGAACCATCGTTGAATCGGAACCGCATGCTGCGCTTGCCAGCAAGATGGTACCGGCCATTCGCGCCGCGAAGGCGGAAGTTGATGTTGTCGTAAACCTTGCCGTTGTAGACGAACGCCGCGGGCCAGTTGTAGGAAAACCTTACTTGCGTTCCCTGGACAAGCTGGTCGCGACTGCTATAAGCCATGACCGATGTCACATCTTCGGCTCGAGCAATCAGATGGTAGACTGGAAGTGAGTTGAGAGCTTCGACCGAATGGCCGTTGTATTCCGGGACACCGTCGTAAACAAAGTACGCAAAGTTACGCGAAGCATCGTCGGCGTACGGCACTCGAACCGATTCGCCAATCGTGTCGGTCACGTCGATCCGGTAACGCATCAACGTTCGGTGAGCCTGCGGCGGGATAACCGCTGTGTAAATGCTATCGCCAGCGGCTTCGTCGCCGTTCGTGCCGTCGTCCACCATCGTTACGTTCGTCCAGCGCGCCGGATTTTCATATTCTGGATTTGCTTCGCGCGGTATACTCTCGCCACCACGACGGCGCAAATCGGCAACTGGTACGGGTAATTCGACCGGGATGAACTCGCCGGCTGCGACGACTTGGTACTGAAGTGATACGCTCGCCACGCCATTCGGATCGGTAACCTTGGCCGTGATTGTCGTGGGCTGCGAGGACGTAGGTTGCTCCGGCGAGTGATTCACTTGACGGATTTGCGGCGCTGCGTTTGGAGCAAACACGCTGTTGACCGCGCCAGGAGTTGGCGCGGAGCCCGATCGCCAGCTACCACCCAAATCATTGTCGAGCGCAGAGTTAATCAGCTCCATCGAAGGTCCGTCACCACCGGCGGCGATCGGCCACGGAAAACCTTGTCGATAATCGACACGATCGATCTGTTCGCCAGCAGCGTTGCGAAGAACGATCAATTCGCCTTCGCTCGACAGCCGCCCCTGCCATGGACCGATGCTCGGAACGGAAAAACTGCCACGAATCGCTTCGGGATCCTGAGCGACGACCAAGAACTCGCCCGGCTGCACAACAGTGCCTTCGGGAATAACGTAAAGCACTCCGTCACCGAAGAACCAATTCGAAACGTCGATGGCCGTCGTGCCTTGGTTGTAGAGTTCGATGAATTCCTCAGGAACGGTATTGTCCGGTGGATCGTAGTGTACTTCGTTGATGACGATTTGCTGGTCCAGCGGCGCGACGACAACAGACACTTCAACCGGGCCTGTTGTCGCGTCGCCATCGGTAACGCTGTACGCAAACGAATCGGCTCCCAAGTAATCAGCGTTTGGCGTGTAGGTCAGACTGCCGTCCGCATTGAGCACCACTTGACCGTTTTCGGCGCCACGTGCGATCACTGCCGTCAGCCCAGGACTGTCGACGTCTGAATCGTTTGCCAGCACTCCGCTTTCCCGACCGAGCGTACGCGACTCATTCAAAAACGTGACGACGAAATCGGGAACGCCAACAGGAGCGTCGTTGACCGCCTCGATTTTCAGTGACACGGTAATCGGTTGCGTATTGTCATCGATCCCGTCCGAAATCGTGTAGCGAAACGAATCGGCGCCAAAGTAATCTCGATTCGGAGTGTAGCTAAAGGAACCGTCCGATTCGAATGTTAGTTCACCGTGTGATGGTCCGTCAAAGAGTGTCGCACTAATTGCGTTTCCTTCGAAATCGGTATCGTTCGAAAGCACGCCCGTAGCGGCATCTCGCGTGAGCACGCTGTCCTCGGCAATTGTAAACTGATCGGCGACGCTGGTTGGCGCGCTGTTGATAACGATCGTTACGGTCGACGTGTTGGATGTGCCGACGCCATCGCTCACTTTATAGGTGAACGTTTCGACTCCGAAAAATCCCTGAGGGTCGTACGTGAAGCTGCCATCGGGGGTGAGATTCAACGTTCCGTTCGTGACGTTGGCGACGATTTGTGTGTTCAACGGATCGTTGTCGACGTCGATGTCGTTGGCGAGAAGACCGTCATCCGCGGTCACAGATAGAACTGTGCCCGTGGCCATTTTGTAATTGTCGTCGTTTGCTACAGTGGGATCGTCGACTGGATTGACAATTAGCGTGACGGTTACCGGATCCGATTCGCGGAAGTCGAAGGCACTGTAAGTAAAGGAATCGGTCCCGGCGAAATCTGGAGCGGGGTCATAGACAAAACTGCCATCGGACCGAAGCAACAGCTCACCGTTTGACGGAGGCGTGACAAGCACAGCCATCAGTGAATCGCCGTCGGCATCAACGTCGTTTTGCAGGACTCCTTGAGCGGCGTTTTGTGCAAAGATCAGCGGATCTTCATTCAGCGTATAGCTGTCCGGCAGCGCTGTCGGGCGAGTGTTTGAATAGTAGCTTTGCAGTTCCGAACTGACGGACATCGATTCTTGCGGCGAAAGCTTGCCGTTATAAATCCGCACCTGCCCGATCTCGCCAGTAAAGTCTCCACCAGTGCTGTTGAGCGAACCGAATGTCAGTGTCACGGGAGTTCGTGGCGTAGTGTCAGCGCCTTGTACGTCGATCACGTCAAGTCCATCGACCTGTATCGAGTTCATGCCAGACGACGACGTGAATACCGCGACGTGAACGTTCCCGTTGTTCAAATCTGCCGCGTTACTGATAGCGCTAACGGCCGGCGCGCCGCCAAATCCGCCACTGGTGCCAGCCGCAACCTGCGCAGATTCTGTTAGTGAGATCCCCCAGCCTTTGCCAAAGACCAGTGCGTTCGCGTCGACTAAGCCCGTCGATTCGTACCACGGAACTCCGTCGCCCTGCAGGTCGCTGGATGTTGTTGAAAACGCGACGACTACGGTGAATTCGTCGAGCCCATTGACCGGGTTGTCGGTGAGTCCGACTTGAAGCAAGTCCGCGCCATCACCGGTATCGAAACGCACTCCGGACCGGCCGCCAAATCCGCCCCGAATGAGCGTTGGGTTTGTTCCCAAATTCCTCGCCGAAATATTTCCAATCGAATCACTCCAATCCTGAACGACTGCGCCCGCGTCGACAACGTCATTCAAATCATCTGCCGTCCATTGCGCGATCAGGTCGCCCGCCAGCAAGTGCCTCGCTTCCAATGCCTCGCCCTGCGTATGACGTCGTCTCCCACGTGTGCGCGATTGCGATTTGCTCGTCATCCGGAAACTCCTTCAGCGATCTGACGGTGATGTATGTGCAAAACGCGAACAGTCTCGAGGATTGTTCGCGTTTGGAAGTGCGAAATAAAAACGACGCCGCGATGAGCGATTAGGTCAGTGACTGAAATTCTTCGTCATCGATCATGCGAAGGCCTTCGTCGTCGGCGTCAACTTCGACTGCCCAGTCATCGAAGACCGAATCCACAGATTTAGCGTCCGCGAGCTCTCGCTCAACAGCCTCATTGTGGCGGTCTTGAATCGCGTTTTCCACATCGAAGCTTGACGTTTCACTGGAAACTTTGATTCGTGCGCCTGCGAATTCTTGTTGAGCAAATGGTTTTACAGCGGCAACGTACGTTCCTAGCTGGAACACGTAGACAAAGTCGCTGGAATCGAAATCGCCGTCGCCGTTCCAGTC
>JAGQPC010000954.1 GCA_020426925.1 Planctomycetales bacterium
AAGAAGCCCTACCGCGATGATCTGATTCTGGAGACGATCATCGACGTGGCAACAAGCATGAAGCTGAGCACCGGGCACATCTTCGTGGGCCAGCGCCCTACAACGTTCAGGTTGCAGCCTTGAGACGGCAGCTACCGAATGGCATTCGGATTGGAAGATGCAATTCCATTGTGGTCGGTGCGCCTAGTGTGGTCACGCCACACCGCTCATCCGTACAAGAAGTGCAATCTGCGAATGACTTGAGTCACTACATAGAAATGAGCACGAGAGTACGAGATGCTAATTCTCGAACCATCGTGCGCATTCAGCCTCTGCCCAGGCAATGCATTCTGGGTTGCGTGCCTTGAAGGCATGTTCAACTCTGTGTCGGCGACCTTGTGGTTTCATAGCAAGCCAATTGTAACTACCCAACGCAACGTAATCCTCATCGCACAACAGGATCTTTGTGTGGCTGTCTCCGAGATTCTTCACTTTTACTTGCTTCGGATGGTCCTTTGCAAATTGCTCGAGCATACGTATCGCAGGCCCATGATTGGCACGCCCTTGAAGCGCCCGACTCTGTCGATCGTTTCCCATCATTCCAAATCCCAACCATATAGACACATCGCGACTTGCCAGAAGGTCTTCGAGGTCTGAAATTAGGGCACTTACGGCACGGTCGGAAACGGTACCCGAAACAACGATCAATCGTTGCTTTGCTCTCTTTGCTGCTTCCTTAAGAAGTTTGTCGCAGTCGTTGGTACGGAGCGGTATCACCCGTGCAAGCTCGATTTCTGATCGAAGACGGCCAATCTCATCCTTCAAGTCGGCGATTTCTGCAAGTTGCCGTTGCTTTGTATCTGGGTCTGCGTCGGAATCTCGACTCGTTAGTTCCTCTCGTACGGATAGGTCAGTTGCCAGCGCTTCGGCTCTTTCAACTAAATCACCGACTCGTGCAACATCAGCCAGATGCGAAGTTAGGCTCGACGGAAAAATCGCTTTCGCTGACTCTTCTACGGAGCGCACTTGATTAATCGCCAGATCCTTGGGAAGCTTCCTTGCACCTTCTCGCTTTGAAAAGGCAGTCTCGTATTCGTCCTTCTTTTCTCCGTTCACCGCAAATGCGAATTGTCTTCGGCCGCTTTCACCATGCATTTGATACACGAGCATAACCGCTGGCTGATATAGTAGGCCGCCCTCCTTTGACACGCTTTTGAGGCCTACCAACTCGGGATTCTGGCTGTTGCTCTTGGCCCGTTCAAAGTATTCGCGAACGATAGGAACCAAGTCGGCGAGTTGAAACTCATCTAACTCAGGCTTGCGCGCTGGCATTGCAGGAATCTGAACCAACTCCTCCTCCTGGCATTCGCGATTGTTCAGCAATTCGCCACGACGATAGGGAATAGGCTTTCGCAGAAAGCCATGAAACCACACCGGTATGTTCTCTTCGACTATTTCGTTCGTCTTTAGCGATGCGGCGATATCTTTCCCTCTCGGAGTCAATTCCACCTTGACACCTAGATCACTAGGTTGAGGCTCCTTTGCGATTGCAATTAGTTCGGACCGGTGCAGATCAGCAAGATGAGACTCAACCGTAATTGCATCTAAACCGAGGAATGACGACAGGTCTTGTATGTGGTTTATTCTCGCATTCAAAGCTCGCAGGAGAAACTCATCAATCGGGGCAACTGGTTTCTGCCGCATCAGCACGGCGCGGACTTTGACAGAATAGACAGCGATCGCTACGTTTTTCCACCCAAGCAGTTGAGCACCAGGGATATTGCGATGACGCAAGGCGATTTTGTTAGGATCAAGCAAATCAGACATGCTAGAGCGCCTTTCCTAAGAGATGTTTCTTCAGCTGGCAGTCGCCCTCGTTTGAAGCGATGTAATCCAATACTTTGGTGAGCTGTGGGCATGTCTTCTTCTCACGGATCGATTCATCATCTCCGATAATGATTAGTAATTCTCGCGCCCTAGACAACGCGACGTTGACGCGGTGTTTGTCATCTACGAATTGGCTTGGTGGAGTGCGGGTCAGCGAATAGATGACCACGTCCGCCTCTCGTCCTTGCACGGTGTCAATAGTAGCGCACTCCAGATTCAATGACTTAAGAGCGGCTTGTTCGGCGTTGACCGCCTTACGCATCGCGGTGACTTGCGCCATGTATGAGCTCAAGACAAGTACCTTGAACTCTTGCTGGGTTTCGCTCGCAAGCTTCAGCAACTGACTGACGGCCAGTTCAGTTTCTCGATGATTCACATAGCTTGTCCCGTAGCGTGATTCTCGTCGGTCGTGAAAGCCGGAAGTACTCAGCCAATTGATCGGGCAGTCAAATGCTTTCAAGATAGCCGAGTTTGGTGGACGCTCACCCGGGTCAAGATCGTCCGGATAGAAGCACTCAGCGATTAGACGCCCAATCGGTTGACACATTCGGTACTGCTTCTTCAGCCGACGTTGATTTGCGCTCGGTAGGCAGCTCTCCAACTCAGGGAAGAGCGATTGCGACAAATCGTCAGATGAGACACCATGTTCCTCAAGAATGTCGCCAAAGTCTCCAGCAAATTCTCTATGCGGTGGTAACTGCTTCGAGTCACCTACGAGGACCCAGCGGTTGGCACGAACCATCGGAACCAATGACTCAGTTACCGTTGCCTTGGAGGCCTCATCGATGATGCACCACTCGTATTCCGCGTGTTGCGCACCTCTAAGCCCCGCGAAACCAATACACGTACCGGCAACGACGTCCGCCTGTTCACAGATCGCTGTTTGGAACGAATCGCCAATGCCGAACCTTGCGAGCCAATCCCCACGCAGCTCGATGATGTCGCGAACAATTCGGTTCTCTGACGCATCTCCAATGAAGTCTCGCGCCATTTCGCGAAGGAATTCTTCATCCCAGTTGACGAACTCCGGATCATGATGAGGCAATCGAAGGATCGTTTTTTCCAGTTCCTTTAGGTGTGCGGCTGATTCAGTCTTCTCTTCTCGCAAACCGCGTAGACGGTCTTCCTCGATGCGGACATCTTCATCGTCGGCTCCCGTCACATTATCCCTGTCTCGTAGCTGATCGAGCAGTCGTTGGCAATCCTCGATACTCGTTTCTATAGTTTGGTGCTGAGATTTCGCTGTGGCGTACTGTTGGAGACGACACCCGAGAAAGACATCATCAGGATCGACGCCGTGCTTAATCGCCCATGTCCTCACCCACTCGTCGCTTCCCGATTCGATTCGACGTCTCCAGTCCGCTATCTGCGGTTCTAATAGAAACTGCTTGGAGACGGGCGCTACTTCTCCTGTTGCAGAAATTCGCAATAGCCGCAGGTGAGGGGCTATTTCTGTGATTTGTTCGATCGCATTGTCAATTGCTATATGGGTCTGAGAAACCAAAAGAATAGGACCGAAATTCTGACTCGATTCGCGCTCTAGCTTTTTGATTGCGTCAATGAGAAATGCGATGAATCTCGTCTTTCCTGTCCCTGGTGGGCCATGAACGACGAGCGCATCTTTGGTAGTCAATGCTGCCCGAATCGCTTCTTGTTTCGATTCATCCAGCTGTTCAGCTGGTAAGTCGACGGAAATGTCGTCCGGAGCTGGAGGCGTTATTTCCTCTGGGGTCGTTAGCACATCCGCTAAGTCAGCTCTCACAGAACTGTTGTTGAGCACGGCGTCCATCGCTGCCTGCTGCCGGTCGAGACACATTAGTGTGGCGTTGATGTCTAATTCGAGCTTGCCGCTCCGAGGAAGCGATTTCGGCTTGTGCTTTGACCGCATCACGAAGACCGCTTCCTGTCCGGATACATGCGAAACTTCAACACGAATCGTGACATGGTCTGATTTCAAGTGCCATGCTTGACCAGGCTCAAGAATGTCCGGGTCATCGACACTTGCGGTTAGGAAGGAGCCATCGGCAACAAGAGACTTGTAACGGACCGGTGGAAACCGTCCCTTTTCGATGTCGTTGCGTGCAGCCAGAGTGGCATTCCATCGAGACAGAACGGGGTGAAGTTCTTCAGTCGTGGCGGCCTGCTCGGCATGCGAGGCTATCGTCTGCTCAAAGATGTCAATTGCGTCAATCGGCTTGAGGAATTGCCCGAGTCGCTTGACAGTGAAGTCGACCGGCAGTTCTGGCTGGTGCTCTTTTCGATTGTGAAGCACAGATAGCGGCGGAGCTTGAACGCCAACTACGACGATGGCATTTTGCTTTTCGTCGTACACAATATGATAGGAGTATTGACTCCCGACGATAGCATAGTGAAGTGGAACAACTTCACCCTTGTTTGTCCATTTGCTAATAGTGCCGGCATCGTTGATGTCGGAATTCACAAATTCGTCCAAGGAATCGTCTTCCGTAGACACATACTCCTGAAGAAACTTCCTAGCCTTATTTGTCAGTCTCAGAGAAACACACTCGCGTTTCTGTTTCTTATTGCTTAGTTTTTGCCGCTCACGAAGAATCGACTCTAGAGCGGCCTTCAGCAGGACGGCGTTCTCGAACCGCTCCTCGGGCTTTTCATTGAGGGCGCGAGCCAAAATCTCCTTAATGCGAGGGTGGACCGAAATCTTTTGAAGAGCCTCGAAAAGCTGAGCGTGATCCGTCAGTGCACCGTCGAAGAGCCCCCAAACAACCAACGCCCCGAAGCCGAAAACATCCCGTGCGTCTGAGTAATAACCATTGTCTTCTTCAGGTGGGGCATATGGTTTCGAGCCATATTCGCGCAGGGTGGGTGCTCCGCTCAAATTACCCTTTAGTCGGGCAATTCCGAAGTCAGCAAGCTTTACGGTCCCGGCTTCACTAATGAGAATATTCCGTGGCTTCACGTCCCTATGGGTTATGCCCCGGCTGTGAGCGAGGGCCAAGGCGTTTAGCACGGGCTGGCCGATCTGCTCTAAGAAATCATCGTATCCGTCGAAAGCAGATGCCCCAGCCTCTCTGTATTGTTGCAGGTTCCATTTCATAAGCTCCAAAACTAAGAACGGATTGCCTTCACTATCCGCACCATCATCAAGGAGTGCGACTACATTGTCGTGCTGCATCTGTTTGAGCGACGATAACTCCTTTCGATACGAAGTCATTTCAATACTGCTAAGGTCAGATGCCTTTTGGAAGTGTTTTATGGCGACCGGTTTTCCGTTGAGGCGAGTGTCGACTGCCTCGAATACCGTCGCCATACCGCCCTTGCCAATTTCATTGACTACCGCATAACGGTTCTTGAGAAACTTGTCTTTCATGCTCTCGTTCCCGCGACTTGCTTATTCGGAAGCACCTGGTTTCCATTTTTCAAACGACTCGCTGAGCTGTCGGACAACGGCGTCCGCGACTCGAGTGATTGCTTGGAGGGCTCGTTAGCGGTGCCCTCTGGTGTTTCTTTTCACAGCTCCATGGTTCATTGTCATTTGGCTGTTAGTTCTGATTAGCTTGGCATCGACTTTACTTCTCGACCGCTGTTTTAGTACCACCACCATGAAGGGTCACTCGAGGTCGACATTGAATTCTCATCGCGTCCCGCGAAAACGACTCGTCTGTCGATTTCGCCGACCACACGTACGCTTCTCCCTGACGAAGTTGAGCCATCTTCTCTGGAGTCAGCGTGTGCAGGGATGAATTCGCCTTCTGGATGTACTTGATCCACGCTGGCGAGTTGAAGCGATGAAGGATGATCTGAGTCGACAATTCGATCAGGGCCAGAGGCACGGACGGTGGGTCTTGGCTTGCGACCATGACGCTGGTCCCTTTGTGACGCATCTCGCGAACGACCTCGACAAGCCCCGACACGAGATCCGTACTGTCGATGTACTTGTGAGCCTCGTCAAAGACGACCAGCTTGTTGAACTTTCGACCATCGTGTTTTGCATCTCCGAACAACTGCAACAAAACGACAAACAGACCCAGGGCCTCATCCTTCTCAATGAACTCGTCGCGTAAATCTACGATGACCAGCCGACCGGGCCGGATCAATCCACTTAGTACTGCCTCGTCGTCAATGTATTGTGCAGCCATATCCAAACGCATGCGAGCCAAGTCCTTTAGCGTGTCCGTCATTGACGAGTCGTCGATGCCGTGTCGGAGGGCATTCAACGACATATCATTTCGGAGCCCACGCATGAGTGACTTCAGCTGCCGCATGTAGAGTTGGTTTCCAACAGCTCCCATCAAGAATTGCCAGTGCCCCACTTGTAACTCAACGGATGAAAAACAGAGTGGACGAACTTCGAGGGATTGGTATTCAGCCCTACGTTCCTTCAATTTGTCCTTTGGGACCAGCAGCAAAACGTCTTCAATTGCCTTAGGACGAGCGCCGTATCGTTTTTCCAACGCTTCGATTGCCCACTCCTCCGAGTTTGCATGGTGCATCGACGTGAATTCAGGCCGGTAATCTTGAGTCGGGCTGTAGTGAAAGATGACCGTTGCCAACGGACTCGGTAGCTGGTTGATTTTCTCGATTGGCACGGTTGCCATTTCAGCGATTGTTCCAAGCGTATAACTCTTGCCGCCTCCTTGGACACCAAACAAACTGATTGTGTGAGTCTCGTTCAGGTCCAACGCGATTTTTCGACCAGCGAATTCGCCAACGATTCCGTATTGGGGCGACTCATCGTTACTTCCCAGCAGCACATCGTAATCTGGGCCAATTGTCGCAATGCCATCCTCATTTGTGGGTTTCGGGGCCTCGGAGTGCGCGGCTATTCTCTGTGCTTCAATACTGGTTGAGCCCTTGTCCTTGGATTCGATTGATGGCTCCAATGCCTCTGGTTGGGCCAGCGCAGGCAGACCATTCTCAATACTGACATTTTCTGTCAATTCAACACCGGCCTGCTTCTCCTCCGCCTCCGATATAGGCGGATCTGACTGCGAAGCAGGTTCGATGACGGGCTCCGAGACGGAATTGCGCGACGTAAGCGAATGCCAAGAGACCGAACGATCGCGGTCTTGAACGAAGAACAGAGCTTCCTTCAATCGCGGAACGGAAGAGTCTGAATCGCAACCTTTTCCCTGTTCCATGGGACCACCAGGAGGCCTAGGTCCGCCTGCGTCTGCTGGTACGTCTCCAGAACCTGTAGTGTCCTTCGTGTCTGGTTGCTTCGGCACAGCCTCATCGACAAGCGTCTGAATGATATCGATTCCGATTCGATGGAACTGCACACCGTTGTCAGTTTCCGGTAATTCAGTTCCCGCTTTCTGGAAGTCGAACACCAGCGCGCTGCGAGTGAACTGGAGCGTGTATCCGTCTTCCAGCGTTCTGACGAAAAACCTTGCTTCGTCAGCGACATCTGCTCGCAGTAGCCCAAACCGCTCAGAGCGT
>JAGQPC010000955.1 GCA_020426925.1 Planctomycetales bacterium
TCAGCATCGATTTGCTTTTGACGACTTTTTTCGCGCCGTGCTTCTGCAAGAGTTCGAGCACGATGGCGTTGTGCTCACTGGCATCGGCCGCCCAGTGGACGGTTGCTCCCAAGCGAGTTGCGTTTTCTTCAAATTGCTCCAGATAGTCGGCGAGCTTGGAAACCGTGTGCAGTTTGATTTGCTCGGCCTTTTGTCGCAGCGTTTCCCATTCGGGCAGGCTGTTCGCGGCCTTGTCTCGTTTCGCGCGTACGAACCAGAGCGCTTGATCGTGCCAATGAGCCCGTGGTTCGTTGGCGACGAAGCTGGCCGCTCGCGCTGGATGGTCAGTTTTGCTTGCCATAGGTAACGAAGATTTGCGATTTTGTGTTGTGAATCTCGCATTATAAACGGTTTGGCCGGCGCGTACGATTGCCGATACACCACCGATGTTTCGCAATCTTGCGTCGCCCTGTTTTTTTTCAGTTGGATTTATGAGGTAAGCGTGCGAAGATTACGCGATTCAGTGACTGGCGTTGGAGCTATTGGCTGGTCTCTATACACCTGGTGAACTAACGGATCCACAGAGTTCGGTGAGAAGCAACTATGACGAGACAGAGGCGACGGAATTGCAAATTGGGCCTGTTTCAACCATTAGAGAGTCGATGTCTGCTCGCAGGCGATCCAATTCAGAACGGCGCGTCCGTTGTCATCACAGAAGTTGTTGCCGATAGCACAATCAGTATTCCGACCCGAGTGAGATCGTCCGTCGATGACGAGTTCACTGGTGTAGCAGAAAATCCTGACTGGATCGAACTGATGAATGTGACGACGCAGCCGGTCAACCTGTCCGGGATGCATCTCACCGACACCGTGGACTCGCCGGATAAGTGGGCGTTTCCGAATGGAACCACGATCGCGCCAGGTGGCTTCTTCACGGTCTACGCGTCTGGTGAGGATATCTCGGATCGTAGGCTGGACGAGAATGGCTTGCTGCACACGAACTTTCGCTTGGACATTACTGGCGAATATCTCGCCTTAACGAATCGAGCCGGCGAGGTTGTGCATGAATTTGCTCCATCGATTCCGGATCAGCGAGTGAATGTTTCATACGCAGCGCCGATGGATACGGAAACGATTTTGTCGCCAGGTTCTCCGTTGCAATTCACGATACCAGCAGATGATTCGATAGACGACGATTGGCAAGATCTCGGATTTGCAGGCGACTCCTTCCGCGATGCAACGGCGCCGATTGGGTTCGATCGAGGAACTGGTTTGGCGGAGGCGGCCGAAACGGTCGGGCCAGAAGCGGTTGATCGTCGTTCGGCCGATTTTGCTCGTGGATCGCTGACGATCCTGGAAAGCGAGCCGTTCACGCTGCCTGGCCGAGTTACCGAATGGACATTCTATTCAGAACGGACCGCGCCAGTGACTCCGCTGATCGTTCGGAAGATCGGTGATGCGTTCGAGATCACGGGCGTCGGTCGGCCACAAACCAGCGACGGTAGTGGAACTCAAACGTTTCCATTCGATTTGCAGTCCGGTTCCGACGCCGTCGATCCGGATGGTTATTACTTCGCATTCAAGGACGGAGACAATGACGTCGACGACCGAGGCGTGATTGTTTACGACAACAGCTCTGACCATCAAGTTCTGCGACTGAATGGTCCGTTCGCCGGTCGACTTGTTCCGGGCGAACAGCTCACTGATGGCCGCGCGTTTGGGCGAGCGTTTTCAGCACAAGCTCACACCCAGGCGAGACTCGGTGGCGAGATTGCGACTGACATAGCGGATGAAATGGCGGGACGCTCTTCGGTGTACGCTCGTTTCCCGTTCGAAGTCGAGTCGATCGACACAATACGCTCTCTGCGCCTTGGAATTCGATACGAAGATGGGTTTGTCGCATATTTGAACGGAGAGGAAATTGCCAGATCAAACGTCACTGGATTGCCTACGTTCGATTCCGTTGCGAACGATCGCTCGCTGAGTGACGCGAACCAGTTCGAGTCGTTCAACGTTTCGGCGGCAAGAGATTCGCTGCTAGTCGGCACGAACGTGTTGGCCGTACACGCGATCAACGACAGCAGTGACGGATCGGAAATGATTTTGGACGTTCGTTTGGAAACGATTTCATTTGCCGACGTCAGCGGATTCGCGTTCTCCGACACGCCATCGCCGAATTCGGAAAATAGCAACATAACGAAGGGATTTGCGCAGGCTCCGCAATTCAGCCACCAGCGAGGTTTTTATGATGCTGGATTTATGTTGACGCTGGAGAGTAACACTCCCAGCTCGACGATCTATTACACGTTGGACGGCACCGACCCAACACCTGCGAATCCGCAAGCTCAAGTCTACGCAAATCCGATCAATGTCGAGACGACCGCAATCGTCCGAGCGGTCGCGTACGCCGACGACTATTTGCGCTCGGCAGTCGAAACGCATACTTTCGTGTTTCCAAACGACGTTGCCAAACATGAGAACATGGCTCCCGAAGTAGTCAATCATCCCGAATGGGGGCCGCAAATCGTTGATGGTTTGATGGCGTTGCCAACGATTTCGATTGTGACAGGTAGCAACATTCCGGTGACCGGTGAAGAGCTCCCCACATCGATCGAATGGATCGATCCCGGCAGCAATCAGACTTTTCATCTCGACGCGGGCATCGAAGTCTTCGGCGGCACCGCGATCAGTTTTCCAAAACGATCGTATCGACTTAGCTTTAAGAAAGACTACGGTCCGTCTCGATTGGAGTTTGATGTCTTCGACGATCCAGACGGAGTCAAAGCATTCGACCAATTGTTGCTGCGAGCTGGCTCGCACGACACTGCGTTTTGGAATGGCGGCGATGGTCCTGGAGCATACGTGCGGAATCGATGGGCAAGCGACCGGCAGCTTGAGGTGGGCCAGCCCGGACCTCGCGGGCGTTTCGTGCATCTCTATCGCGACGGCGTTTATTGGGGCCAATATCACTTAGTCGAAAGGCCGAACGCGGCGTTCATGGCGGCTCAATTCGGTGGTGACGCAAGTGATTACGACGCGCTGAACAAAGGCGAGCCGATCGACGGTGACGACGAAGCGTGGAAGCAGATCCAGCAACTCGTCGGCGAAAGTTACGAAGCGGTCAAGCAGTATGTCGACGTTGAGAATTACGCCGAGTACTTGGTGCTCGAGTTCTTCGGCGGCAACGACATTGATTGGCGATCGGAAAGCAACTGGATGGCGACTCGTCGCCGCGAAGAAGGCGCAGGATTCCAGTTTTACGCTTGGGATAGCGATATTGTCCTCCGCAAATCGATTGATACGGACATCGTTCACTTCGGTGGTCCCGGATTCCTGGCGACTCGTGACGGAGGCATTCTGCAGTATCCAGAATTCCGCAGATTGCTTGCCGAAAAAGCTCAGCGTCACCTCCTTGATGAAGGCGGAATGTTCACGGCAGAACGACTTC
>JAGQPC010000956.1 GCA_020426925.1 Planctomycetales bacterium
TCGAGCATATACTCGTAGTCCTCTTCGTTTGCCTGTCGTCCAATGTCACGGACCGATTGAATGTCAGTGCCGTCCCAAAGTCCAGCGAGCGTCGGCAAATCGTGAGTGCTGATCGCAGCCAGCGTCTTCTGTGGATACTCATCGGGCGATGCTTGTTCAAAAATGGCCAGGCGATGAGAAAGTATATTCATGCGGTCCATTCGCTCTCGCATCCCTTCGGGTACGGTGCCGAGATCTTCACCCGCAATCCAAGCGCCGGCTCGCTGACTTTCGATCGCAAGAATGGCCAGCATTTCGTCGTGCTGGTAGTTGACGTACGTGCCGTCAGCAGCGCTCATGTTATTGGGAATCCAAAACAAGCGATACAGACCCATCACGTGATCGATTCGCAGTCCCTTGGCGTGGCGGAGATTTGCTCGGATCGTCTCGATGAACGGACGATAGCCCGCCGCTCGCAACCGGTGCGGGATGAATGGCGGTATCGCCCAGTTTTGTCCTTCGGAATTGAAGGCGTCGGGTGGCGACCCGATCGTGGCGCCAGAACTTATAACGTCTTGCCATTGCCACGCATTGAAACCGCCCGGATCAAATCCGATTGGAAGGTCGTTAGCGATGTCGATTCTTGAAGCCGCATCTTTGAGCTGGCGATCGGCATGCCATTGCAGCCACTTGAAAAATGTGACTCGGCGTTCGTGCTCAGCGGCAAACTGTTTGACTGCATCTGAAGCAGTAGAACGGAATTCTTCCGGCCACGTGCGGTAGTCGCCCCCGTACAATTCCGCGATCACGCAAAATACAGCGAACGAATGCAGCGTTCCACACCCAAGCGATCGATCGCATTCAGACAGGAATTCAACGTAGCCATCATCGGAATCGAAGGACCCGAATAACTGCTCGAATGCCGAAAACTTCTGCTTGTAAACTTCGTCTCGATTAATCAGTCGGTTTGCGTTGAGCGCTCTCGCAGCTTCTGCGAATCCGGAAACATCGGCTCTCATTTCCTCCGCCAGCTTTGACACGTCGATGTACAGCGGGTTGATGAAACGACGGCTCGTTGGGAAATACGGGCTATCGATTTGCGAAAGCCCTGGCGACGTTGCACCGAGCGGATTCACTTGAATTACGTCGGCTCCAACCTGTTTGGAAAACTCGGCGAGCACTGAAAGGTCTGAAAAGTCACCGATCCCCCAGCTGTTTTCAGAGCGCACGGCGTACAGCTGAGTCGCCCAGCCCCATGACCGCATTGTTGGATCTAAATGACATTCTCCGGGAGCCACAATCAGATGTGTCTTGTGTTGGCTCGCCAGATTCGTGAGCAAGTGGTAGCCCATCGGCAAATCGGCCGGAAGCCGCGATTCGATCCGCTGACTGCTGCCGTCCTCGAGCCGCAAATCGGCTGGCCCATCAATCTCAAGCGACTCCCCCAGTCGTACGACAAGCACATCGGGCTCGGAGTCGGGACCGGCCGTATCCCCGCCCATCGCGTAAACAATGGCCTGAAGTGTTTCATCCGAGGTATCGTGCCAATGACCAAATCCGTCTCGGTAGCCTTTATCGATAGATGCTTCGACGTTGGGATGAGGTTGATTTTGGCACATAGAGATGCTCATGGTTGCCTTCCTGAGTGAGATTCTATCGGCAGAATGTGGTTTGCTCGACCGCGTGGTGCGAAATAGTAGCTTTCATTAAATCGGTTTGTCGAGAAAAAACGTCATGTGGTCAAAAAGCGACAATTTCTGCGGTGGCAGCGGCTTTTCACCCGACCGGTCCAGGTGCAACAATTGGTCGGTCCAGTCGCATGCAAGCATGGAATGACAGCAAAACGAAAGTTTCTGTGATCACGTTTTTTCGCTATATTTCCACGCTTGCTCCGAATTACAGGCTCCCGTGCTGACAACCATCGTGCTCTACCCACAAACCCTTGAAGACTTCTAGTTATGGCGAAGAGAAGACAACAACGACCGACTGAACAACCAAGACCGTCAAGCGGAGCAGGCACTCAAAACGCCGTAGCTCCGGAGCCGGACGGGTTTCGCGAAGGGTTTGAATCCATTGTTGTGGCAATCATCCTCGCCTTTTTGTTTCGCGCGTTCGAAGCAGAAGCGTTCGTGATTCCAACCGGATCGATGGCGTCGACACTTCGAGGTCGCCACAAAGACATTGTTTGTCCCCAATGCGGCGACAATTATCAGGCCGGCGACAGCGTTGGCGCGCTTCCAGGTCCTTTGGAAGCCACGGTTTGTCCGTCTTGCTTCTATGCGAATGAGCTGCAGACCGCCGAAACAGGTGACCGAACTGTCGACCGTCGACATGTGTCTCACACCGGTGATCGGATTCTGGTCAACAAGTTTGCGTATGAACGCCCATTTGGCGAACCGAAGCGTTGGGATGTAATCGTCTTTAAGAATCCGAATAACGCAAAACAGAACTACATCAAACGGCTCGTTGGACTGCCGAACGAAACGCTGCAGATTTACCACGGCGACGTTTACGCAAAAACGGGAAATGGCAGTTTCGAAATCCTACGCAAGCCGCCCCGCAAACTCTGGTACATGTTACAAGATGTCAGCGACACTCACCATATTTCGCCCTATGTGGAAAGCGGAATTTTCCCAAGCAACTGGCAAGATAGGGCGTCGAACACTTGGACGTCGCATGACAACCGAGCGTTCAGCTGCGAGGCCGCGCCCGAAACACGATGGCTCGACTACCGTCACATCAGCCCAAGTTTCGACGCGTGGGACCGATTGGTCAATGATCAACCGGTTGATGAAATCGATGAGCTTCCAACGCTGGTGACGGATTTCTATTCTTACAACGAGCACCGAGTCTTGGGCTACAATCTCCGAGGGGAACTGGTTGTCGAGAACCAGAATCGCAATCGCAATCAACCTCGAACAACCGACAATTGGGTTGGCGATCTGTGCGTGGATGCTGAACTGGACGTAACCGATGGAGACGGAGCGGTCGAATTGCAATTGATTGAAGCGGGTCGAGTCCACTCGTGCGTCTTCGATCTGTCTACGGGCGAAGCGACGCTCTCGATTGATGGCGGCAAAGTTAAGTTCCTCGCTCAGGACGGAACGCAAAGTGTCACCACGCTTACGGCTTCCACAAAGGTAAAAGGAAAAGGGCGACATACGGTTCGCTTCGCCAACGCGGACAACCGACTGTTTTTGTGGGTCGACAATCGAGAAGTCAATTTTGGCCAGATGGCCGATTACTCGGTCGACCCAGACACCGAGGTGCCGGTAGGTGACCTGCGGGGCGAGAAACAGTTTGGCTATGGCGATTTGCATCCGATTCGAATCGGTGTGACAAACTCGGCTGTGCGAATCGACCGCTTGAAGGTACTTAGAGACATCTACTACATTGCTGCAGCTCGCGGAAGCGATAACAGGGAATCCAGCCTCAGCATCGATTCGTTGCGATCGCCAAGCGATTTCCCCAGAGGTTTTCTCACTCGCAACAAGATGACGTATGATCCGCTAGAGCCGGATCAGTTCTTTCCGCTGGGCGACAACAGTCCGCGCAGTCAAGATGCACGCTTGTGGCCCGGTGCTCCTTGTGTCGATCGAGACATGTTGATCGGCAAGGCAGTCTTCATCTATTGGCCTCATCCTTATCACATGAAAGTCCCGTTCACCAATCACACGTTTCCCGTGTTCCCAGATTTTACTCGGATGAAACTCATTCGTTAGTGCTCTTCGATCGGCGTCACGGAGGACGCAACAATGTCAGTCTTAAAAGCAACAGGACTCGTCAAAACCTATGGCCGTCGGCGAGTTGTCGATGGTGTCTCGTTCGAAGTCGAACGAGGCGAAATCGTTGGATTACTTGGCCCGAACGGTGCCGGAAAAACGACTTCCTTTCGCATGACTTGCGGAATGGTAGAACCAAACGCCGGCACCGTTGAACTGATGGGAAAAGACGTCACGAAATGGCCGATGTTCCGCCGCTGCAAAGAAGGCGGAATGGGCTATCTCGCTCAGGAGTCCAGCGTGTTTCGCAAGCTCTCCGTACAGCAGAACTTGCTGGGTATGATGGAGATGCTGGACATTGACCGCAAAACGCGAAAAACACGATGCGAAGAATTGCTTGAACAATTCAACATCACTCACATTCGCAAATCAAAAGCCGCGTCCCTCTCCGGCGGCGAAAGGCGTAGGCTGGAAATTGCTCGGTGCCTGGTTTCCGATCCTCAAATCATTCTGCTGGACGAACCTTTTACGGGAATCGACCCAGTCACGATCGACGGAATTCAAGTGATCGTGCGGAAGCTTCGTGAACAAGGAATATCGATCCTGATAACCGATCACCAAGTGCGTGAAACGCTCGCCATCACTGATCGCAGCTATGTCGTTCGTGCCGGTCGAGTGTTGTGTCACGGAACGCCGGACGAAGTGGTTCACAACCCAGAAGCACGCAAATACTATTTTGGCGACAGCATTCATTTGTCGACTCAGGGGCCGCACGATGGCGGCTCGCGTGTTGGAGCGAAATCACGCAGGCGGCAGAGTGCTTCTGATGTGTAGCCACTGAGAACAAAACCAGATATCGCTTCCATTTGCCACGCCACGACTTCAACCGCTCCAGAACTAATCGCCGGATTCCCTACGCAAACGGCGGGCGATCCACTCGGGACTTACAAACCGTCGCAGTAGCGTGCGCATCGTTTGTTCCATCTTTAGCGTTTCGGATTCGGTTGGCCGCTGGTTGATCGCATCGGCCTCTGCAGACTCAAACCCGCTCCACATCAACGTTTTTGACCAGCCTTGCAGCTTCGATGTTTCATTCGCTCGTTCCATGATGCGCAGCGCCCAAACTGTTCCGAACATATCGCGAAAGTCTTTCCAGAGACCATCCAATCCGGTCGATTCGTGTCGCTTAGATTGCCATATGACAATCACTGCCGTTACAGCAGCGACTACCATCGCGACTGCCACGACCTGACGATCGTTAGCGTTCGATTCACTGAGAAACATTCCCACACCGGGAATGTAATGCGCCATCAGCATCAACTGCACGAGCACGACGCCACAGGATGCAAACCAGAATCTGGTTAGCACATAGTTGGACCAACCTGCTACGACCAGCAGCAGTAAAAAGTATCGCCAGGCCCAGTGCAATTCGAGCGAGCCACTGAAACCAAATAGCGACGATTGCAGGGCGGGCAGAATTAGCACAAACCATAAGCTGCCGACGATGAACTTCCATCCGCTATCCTGCGGTCGTTTCGCTCCGAATACTGCGATGATCGGACATAGTGATGAAACCGCAACCGCGTAGCGCGCGTGCGCGTCAAAGCCCCCATCTGAAAACGTCAAACAACATTCACATAACGTGATGGATGCGAGCGATGCAGCACACCACCACAGCGGCGAGACCATCGTAGTCCCTTTCAAACTGCGAATGCCGTACAACGATACGCAGATCACCAGAAACCCACAAACTACAACAGTTGTGATCGCTATGTTCAAAGAGGATTTCTCTCTCGCTATGGCACGAATTAATGTGCGACTACCGCAATCGTCAAATCTTCCCTGACAGTCAGGCTTTCGCTATTAAAACTTCTGCGCACAAATGATCCAGGGGGAGTCTTGGATCGAATCTGTACGATTCGGAAAACTCAAGCGAGCTCGACGAATCTTTTGAAAAAAGAGTGATTGCGAATTTGCCATTGTTGAGTCATCGCGCATGCTTGGTAGGTGACAACGAGATAGTACTCCGACTATCGCCCAGCTGATCAGTCTTCAGGACTGGTTGATGCTGACCGTTGTCAATGTATTCACGGATGCAATTCCAAGAAAGGAGTCCAGGCTCATGATGCGACTTGCCCTCCCGGCCGTCCTGATTGTCGTTCTAGCCACATCAGGTTCTCTTGCAGCTGAATGTTCCCGTCCCGCGTGCGACGGAAATCTACAAGGTTGCCACGGCGTCCAACCTGCTTGCAATACCAACTTCCCTGGTGATTGCTGCGAGGAAAAAAATCTGTTTGCGTATTCTTTGTGGTCAGACTACTGCCAAACGAAACGACGAGGCCCCGTTTGCAGGTTACAGCGCCCGATTAGCTTCAATAACTGCGGACCGGCCGTTAGCAGCAATTGCAATGCGTGCCAATCTGACGGCGTTGCGGTTCCAAATTCGGCTGAAGCCCACGCGGACAGCTTAATTCACGTTCAGCCGTATCCAGCGACCACTCCCGAGAATCCAGCTGATCTACCGACGCCCGCGGAACTCCGACCTGAACCGGCAGAAATCGATGCTCCAGAAGTCGGTGCTCCAGAAGTCGGTGCTCCAGAAGTCGGTGCTCCAGAAGTCGGTGCCCAGGAGGAAAGCGAATCACGCGGAGCCCAGAACTCGCCGGGAATCGAGCCTCCAGAGTTGCCTGATCTCGATGTAAACAAAAACGACGCGGGCAGTGCTGAGGAATCGGAAGAGGCCATTCGGCGGTCGGTCGACGAAGCAATCGACCACGCATTGTAAGACGAAAACGGGCAGTCGGCCAAGAAACTGAATTCCACGCCGGTCGAGCGAAGTGCAACGAGCCGGTCACCTTGGTTCCGCGTATTTCGACCTCGCGGTCGCTAACGATTTATTTTGAAAACAATACCGTTCTAACGCTACACTAGAACGTAAGCCGAGCTCCCTCATCACGGAAGCTCGGCTTTTTTTCTGCGCGTGAAAGATGCCGACAAGTGTTTTTCACATCGTTTGCTAAGTGTCGTTCACAGCCGTTCTGTGTTATTGAAATCGACGAGAGAATGCTCGATGCGGCGGTCGTCCGTGGTTCGTTCGAATCTGATGCGTCGCCGTGCGAACTTGGCTCCGAGGGACGGCTCGTGCAAATGCTGCAGCGTTTGGATTTTCCTGGATGATCGTTTGACCAGCCGAATTCGCTGACATGCAATCTGCGCATCCGCTGCACCCACCTGTGCACCCACCGTCAGCACATCCGCCACAGCCATCGTAAATTACTCCACCGCCGCACGATGCGCAGCCTCCGCAAGTGAGCAGTTCGCACGGGCCACATCCGATACCGCCAAGAATACAACCCAGCAGATCGCTGACGCCTCGGCCAACGCAATGGACGACCGACACGATCAACGGCGGTCCGGCACAAACAGAAGGACCGACGTAGCAGCCAGAATTGCTGCAAGGATCGCAACAATCCGGAGGATCGCAAGCCCATTCGTTCCAGTAGATTTCGCCACATCCATTGCCACATGCCAACCGAGGGCTGAGTAGCGGATAAATCAGATTCCGAAGCCCACAATTGTTGTGACATACGCCTGGCCCACCGCAGCTTCCGCATCCCGAGTCGACCACGACTCCACCCGGATAGGCTCCGCAGCCGCCGTGGATTCCGCAGCAGCCGCTGGCAATCGCGACTAAGCAAATGAGTGTCGCTGCAAGTATTTGATTCGAACGTGACATCGCTGTTGTCCTGTTTCTCGATGGAACCACGGTCTCCGACCGCGCTGGTTTCTTTTCCTTGGGTTATCGTCTCGCCAGAACGCTGAATCCACAAAATCCTAATAATCGTCAAAATTTGCCAGGCGGTCGTTTGGCCCTTGTTGCTGAAAATGCCCGCGGCCAGTACCGTTTAGCGTTCCGTTCTTTCACTGACAGTGCTGTCATTGACAGTGCTGCATTCCGTGGCGGCGCAGGGACGACATCCGCCGCATAACAGCTTCTGCCCGCGAGACCTTTCTGTGACATCAATTCAACCGTCAGCACATCTGTTGGAAGCTCTGCGGCGTCACGAACTCGATCTCCCGCAGGAACAAGTCGAGCAAATTGAGCACTACGCGCAGTTGCTGTGGAAACGCAATGAAACTCTCAATCTGACTCGCCACACGGACTACGAGACCTTCGTGGCACGTGACGTGCTAGACAGCGTTCAACTAAGTCGCTTGCTCACCATGGGCGAACGAGTGCTCGACATCGGTTCGGGAGGCGGTGTCCCAGGGGTTTTGTTGTCCATCTTGCGTCCCGATGTTCAGGTCGCGCTGTGCGAATGCGTAAAGAAAAAGGCGGAAGCACTCGCAGGAATGCTGGCAGAATTGGAGCTGGACGTTCCGGTTTTCGCAGACCGCTCGGAAGACGTCGTTTCGGCTGCAGACTTTGATACCGTTGTCGCACGCGCTGTTGGTCCGATGGCTAAGATCTTGACTTGGATGCAAGATACTTGGGATCGCTTCGATCGAATGCTGCTGATCAAGGGACCGAACTGGCCAAACGAACGTGGTGAGGCTCGTCATCGCGGCCTACTGAAACAATTGGAACTCCGATGTGTAGCTTCGTACGAAATGCCGGGCACTGAATCGCAAAGCGTCATATTAATGATTTGGCCCAAAGGGCGCGACGTGCAGGTGCCAGACATACAAGACTTGAAAGGCGGCCAAGAATGATGGCTGTCTTGATCGTTGGCGTGTACAGCCTGTTAATCGTTACCGGTTCGTTGTTGGGAGGCATGATCCCGTCTCGGTTTTCAATCAGCCACTTGGGAATGCAGATTATCCTGAGCTTTGTTGGCGGGCTGATGCTGGGAATCAGTCTGTTGCACCTGCTGCCACACAGCTTGGAGCACATGACGCACTCTCAACAAATCGTTACTTCCGTCGATAGCTCAATAAAATCGGATCAAGAAACGCACACCGACGAAGCAAGCAAAGTTGTCACAGCCGAACAATTGGATGCTGCCGTTGCCGATGCTCAAACAACAATGTCCAAAAAATTCGCGAGGTCAATTGCGTACACCTTCATGTCCGCGATGGCCGGCTTGCTAGGGATGTTCTACTTGATTCGACTTTTTCACTTTCATCAACATGGTCCCGTGGCCACCGACGACCACGATTGCAGTCACCACGATCACGGCCACCATCACCTTAGCTGGGGTGGAGTAGCGTTTGGGCTTTCTGTCCATTCACTATTGGATGGAGTCGCTTTGGGTACGGCGGTGCTCGCCGACGCCCGCCATTCGGCAACAGCAACCGGCTTGGCCGGGTTTGGGGTGTTTCTGGCGGTGGCACTTCACAAACCACTCGACGCTCTATCGATTACGTCGCTGATGCAGTCCAGTAGATGGTCCCGCAGCTCACAACAAGCAGTCAACGCCGGCTTCGCGGCGATGTGCCCGGTTGGAGCTTTGGCCGTGATGATTGCCGGGCAGTCGGCCCTGCTGGAGTCCCACATCGACACTCTGGTTGGAATCGCGTTGGGCGTCTCTGGCGGTGTGTTCTTATGTATTTCGTTGAGTGACTTACTGCCAGAAGTTCAGTTTCATAGTCACGATCGATTGAAACTTTCCGGGGCGCTGCTGCTTGGTGTGGCGGGCGCTTACGCGATCGGTTTTCTGGAACCTTCGCACTACCAATACATGTGACCAAGTCAAAAGCCCGGCTACTAACGTCGCGAGTCGTTCCCTCAGCGGCCCTGAGCAATCGTGATCGCTTGTGCTATTATTGATGGTTTAGCAATCTCAAAAGTCGCGGAAGACCCGCAAAAACACGTACGGAGTGGAAGCATGGCCGGACATTCGAAATGGGCCAATATCCAGC
>JAGQPC010000957.1 GCA_020426925.1 Planctomycetales bacterium
CCTTTGGCGAAGTTCCCGTAGGCGTCCGTCACGGCTCCGTCCAATAGCCGCACGTTGATTTCGTGTTCGTCGACGACGTTGGACAGTGAGTACCGCACGGTCGTATCGTTTACGATCGAATATTCCGCAACCTCGCCCTGGCTGATCGCTAGGTCATCCGTCCCTACGCTTAATGGATTGATGGACTCGTTAAAAGTCACGACGATTTCTGTCAGCGGTAGCGAAACGAGTTCGCCGGATGCTGGTGTGATCGCAACCGCCGCCGTCATTAATTCGTCGAATCCGAAATCGTATTCGTAGCCAACCGACTCACCACCGTCAGCGCGAGTAACTCCGCCTGGCTGCAGAGACACCGCTTGCACGCCCTGTGTCGTAACTGGCGATGCATCAAAGCGGTAAATGACGGAAGATTCGCCAAGCTGTTCGATGGCGTCTGCCTGAATTCCGTTTACCGACAGCGCCGCTGCTGGGCCGAGTGCTTCAATCGCGTCGCCAAACGAAATTATTAATTCGTTAATCGGTGTGCTTGTGACTTCGCCCAAAGTTGGCTGCGTTCCGATGACCTGCATGTCAGTCGCGGCAGTGCCCGACGATAGGCCAAACGCGAGCGCGTTCAAAGTGTCTTCCACGCCGTCGAATAGTTCTCGATCGGTGTAGTCGTCGACTCCAAAATCGGCGTCGACATCGTCGCCGGTTCCAAATATCCCGTCGTCACCCAAGCCAATAGTGTTGGCGAGATTGCCACCTTGATCCATGAGGTTCACGGATGCATTTCGATTGTCGGTGTGCCATGCTCCAAAGAAGTGACCGGCTTCGTGAGTGACAATGTTTCCGACTGCCACGCCGATCAGATCGATAATCGACACACCTTCGGCTCGCGGGTAATGGTTCAGCGAGTTGATGTTGGATTCGCTGCCGCTGAGATGATCAAGCAACACGACGCTCGATTCCGTCGTGTCGAAGTTGCCCACGTCGATCGATTCTGCGATCCCAATCGTCGCGATTCCCAGCTCGCGAATTGTGCCGCCAATGACGACGCGACTAACATTTGGTTCGCCGAATAGATCGCGTGGAAATCCGTTGGAGTTGGTGACATCACGACTTGTCACGATTTCAACTTGGAAGTTGCCGTCAATTCCGTCTTCTTCGCGATTGCCATTGTTCCCACGTGCCGCAATGTCATCAAAGTTTTCTTGGACCGTTGCTACGATTGCGTCAATTACAGCGTCTTCGTCTTGTTTGCTAAGGCCCCATTGATCCAAGAATTCCGCCATCGGCGTCAAACTTGCGTCTGTGTTGCCGAATCCGAATAGTTCTTCTGCGTTCAGCGAAGCGCCATCAAAGTCGAGAAACAGGGTTTGATGCTCGTTTCGAGACGCCGATTCCAGGGCAGGTCTGAATATGCCCAGGTCGAGTTCGTACTCACCAAATCCTGCATCAACGGCAACGTAGTAGGTCCCTGGTGCGGACGAGACCCAACCGATGCTCGCATTACCGCCTCGTGGAAGGGGAGATTCGTCCGCGTAAATTGACGAGGCATCGATGGAGGTTGAGACAAGCAGGCGGCCGTCCGCGTCATAAAGCGTGACTTGTTCAGCGCCGTTGTAAACCGACGCCCCAAAGACGTCGCCCTCGGACATTTCAAACGAAAACATATCGACATCGTTTTCAAGATCCACTCGGAACCGGATTTCGTAGTCACCTTCGCTATCCGCGCCGAATCCAGACGACGAATCGAAGGGGTCGACCGGACCGAACGAGCCAAACCCAGCGACCGACACGAAGTAATCACCGTCTTCGGGAACAGTGAAGCGAATGAAGCTGTCCGTGGAAACAAGATCATTGTCGTTGGCATCGACCAATTCGCCCGAACTGTCATACACCAATATGAACGAATCAAGAGTCGAATCAAACGGCGTGTTGATGTCGATCGTGATCACTTCATCTTTCGCCACATTGCGAATCGCGTAGAAATCGAAATCGCCAGTTCCGCCGGAGGCGCTTCCGTGTGGTCCGTCGCCGATCGTCTCATGGGCAATGACGGCACCGCGCGAACTAAGTGCGTCGGTGATATCGGTGGCTTTGTTGATGTCACCGTCATCTTCGCTTGTTTCAATGACGATTGGATTTGGGAAGAGTGCTCCTTGAACCGTTGCGTACGAGTTTTCCCCATCGTCTGTTCCTAAGCCAACGATCGGCTGCGACGTCGCAAACGTGTCATTTTCACCGGAAGTGGTTGGTGCTTCTAGTTCACTAACCTGCAACCCGTCGACAGGGCGCACCTGCATCGGATTTGGTGGATCGGAATCATCATCGGTAGCGTCGGCGACGGTGGCTGCGAAGTCATCCAAAGTCATACCGTCTATCAAGAACACGGTGGAGAACGATGTGCGATATTCCGGATTCAAGACTCGATTCGTAACGAAATGTCCGAATGGTGAAGGGTCGCTGGTCATTGCTCGCGAAATTGTGATTGCCGCAGTGTCTTGCGAGCAATTTGGACCAGTGACGTTAAGCTCAATTGAGTTTCCTCCTTGCCGCAGCGTAACATCATTGAGGAAAAACTGGCCCTCCGAATCGGCAGACGCGACTGGTCCTGACGCAACCGCTAAGACAGAGAACGGTGTCGTCGTACCAGTTAGCGTCACCGATCCGAAGCTGGTGTAGCCGTCGCCCTTGGTACCAGAATCAAACTCGCCAAGTAGCTCCACCGTTGTTGGAACTAGCGGACGAAGACCCTCCTCGAAACCCTGGTCCTGAAATGCTGATACCAGGTCGGACGTGTTAAATCGGCCATCACCGTTCCAGTCCCCATGTGCCCACGAGGCCGATAGATCGGTTTCATATCGATTCGCTTGAAAGACGTGGACGAAATCACCCGTGCTAAACATTCCGTCTAAATTCGAATCACCGATGTAGGTCCCGCGTACAGACTTGATCCACACATTGCGGTCTTGGTCGTCGACCAGACCGTCACGATTTACGTCGAACGTTGAATCGTCCACACCGTCGCGAACGGCCTGAGAAAGCAGATCGATGTCGTTCGCTGTCAGTGCAGCATCGCCGTCAAAATCACCGGCGGCGAGAGCGTGGCCGCTGATCAGATCACACGTCAGCATGCATCGTTCATCAAGCCGCTCAATTGTTTGCCTTAATTGACGAAAACGTCGCATGGACGGCCGCTGGGTAAATCTCGACATCGTTTGCTTCCAAAGGAGTCTGTAACATGGGCGCACACGCTCACGAAAACTTGTCTGCAATGGAAGATGAATCGGCGTCTGCTAACCGCCATGAAATTGCGAAAAAGTTCAGAAGTTTTACGTTTTAAACAATAAACGCGCTAGCAGGCCGCGTCGCGTAAGTTTCGACACTGCGTTTTTGCGTTTGTTCTCGATCGATTTGCAGGTCTGTCGTCTCGTCACTGTAGTCCAAGCGGCTAGCCACGTCGCCTCGAGCAGCAGCAACGTACTTGCCTGCAACGAATGCTCTAACGAGATCCGATGAATCGAATCGGCCATCGCCATTCCAGTCGCCGCTTGCCCAGCCAGCGTCTGTCACATCGGACTCATAAAGCCCAGCGGAGAACACTAAAATGAAATCGGATGAATCAAACACACCGTCCAGATTCGCATCACCAGTGGTCGTCTGTAGCACATCGGTAATGAGATAGTCGAGGTCCGCGATATCGATCCGGTTGTCATCGTTCAAATCAAATGACCGATCGTTCTCTCGAATCGCAGCAGACAGGCGATCAATATCGGCGGCGTCGACGACGCTGTCGCCGTTAAAATCGACGGGCGATTGCACAACGTTCAACGTGACCGTAATTGGAGTCGACTGCTTGTCAAAATCAAACGCGGAATAGGCAAATGAATCGGCTCCGATGAATCCTGTATCTGAACGATAACTGAAGCTGCCATCCGGTCGAAGCTCAATCGTCCCGTGACTTGGCGCTTCGACCAGTGAAGCGATGAACGTTCCGCTTTCAGGATCATTGTCATTCGCAAGCGGACCATCCGCTGCAGACACGTCGAACCACACACCAGACGGCACCGAATAGGAATCTTCTGTTCCTAGCACCGGACCATTCACGCCGAGGTCGTTCCAGTACCATGACCACCAGTCGCCCAATATCAAAGGAATCAGTTCACTCGTGTCTAGATTCGGCGGTTCTTCCAACGTGTCGATGAAGTCGTCCCACAGATAAGGATCGGGAGATTCGATGCCACCCGGATAGCAGTAGACTTCGTCCGAATCAGGGCAGGCGAATTCGGGTTCGTCCAGAGAGTTCTCGGGATCGACTACAAAGGGATCGGACAGAGTGAGCGATTGATAGAGCACGTGCAAACTATCAGAATCGCCAAACGCGTCGATCGTGACTTTGTACGTTCCAGGGCGAAGCAGTACCGCCGATTGCGAGCGAGTATGTCCGGATTGGCCGGTGACTCGGTGAACAGTTTGGCTTTCGAAGTCACGCAGTTGAACGTCAACGTAGGTGGCGTCGTTGGCTGAATCCGCCGTCAACACAAAATGGAACAGTTGAGTCTGCGCGACATGCAGATCGAATGTCGATCGTGAGTTCGTTGGAAGGGAAGCGTCGACGACATCGTTGAATACAACTAGTTCGCCACCAAACGAAATGCTCAAACGATAATTACCTTCGCTGAACAGTGTGTCAGCCGCGGTCACTTCGACGAAGTAGATTTCATTTGATTCTACGACTGCCTGAACGATCAGTTCTCCTCCACCATTAGTAACGACAGTCGATTCGATTGGATTGCGAAGTTTGTCAAACACTGTCAATTCAGGAATCAGGCCTCCCGAATCTAACGATTGAACGAAAACCGACATGACAGCTGTGTCAGATTCTAAATTCGGCGTGGACAGCCGGAAGTAGTCGACAGTTGAATCGGCAGAAATCGTCGACAACGATTCGTACTTTGTTTGCTCCGCAAATTCGTTACGCCGAACAAGTTGTTGAGCTTGACTGATCGAATCGTTTCGACCCGGAGTCTGATCAAATCGGTATCGGCCGTTGATCAGGCCTTCGATACTTCGCTGGTCGAGTCCTCGAATTCTAAAATCAACGACGTCATCGATGTCCAATGCGGAATCGTCGATCAAGCCGTCGTACGATACCGTCAATGAATAGGCGCCTGTGGTAAACGGTTGACCATCAGCAGAAGCTATTTTCACAAAATAGTGTTGATTAGGATCTAGCTCGTCGATCTGTAGGCGAATTGTTCCATCGCCAATTTGTGTTGAACTGTCAGCCGTCAACATGTTCCCTTCGTCGTCGTAAAGCGAGACTGCTGGAGACAGCAGGCTGATTCCTGATGACTGGACTGAAATCGTTACCGGCCCGCCGTATGATTGCGGAGGACCTTGTTGCCCGCGAATCCGGATGTCACTGTCGATGCGAAAGATATCGACGTCGGTTGGGGTCGTTATGTCTGCAAACAATAAGATTGGCGTTTGCCCAACGTCGACACCGCGTTCGGATGGCGTTACGAACGTCGCTGTTTCAAAATGATCGTTGCGAAAGCTACTATCGTACACGTCGTGAAGTCTCGCACCGTTGATCGCAACTGCGTTCGCGATGTCGTCAGCGTTTAGCTCGTTCCTTTCGACATTTCCGTGCGAGAACATGACGGACGTCGGATCATCCGAATGCGGCAAGCCAAGCAAATGGCCAACTTCGTGCAAAGCGACTGCGTAGAGCTCATCTAAGTTGCGAATGATCTCGGCGTCACTGTGTTCTCCAGAATTAAAAACCAGGTCGCCTGCCCAAGTTCCTGAAAGGGCAGCCGGATCGGTAATCGACACTGCCGCAACGTCCTCCACCATCGGAATCGCACCGATTCGAATATCTCCGAAGCGGCTGTCGTCGGTTCTCGGACCGGTTGTGCCAAATGCTAATCCCGTATCGTCGACGAGCCCGAAGTTGACGTTCGTTTCTTGAGCCCACGTTTGAAATGCCTGTAGGATCGTTGTCTGCCAATCGGGTTGAGCGCCGAGTTTGTCGAATTCTGCGTGCAGTTCATTTGGAGTGCCCGCGACGTCCGTGCCATCTGGCGCGAATGAAACAGTGATCTGACCCTGATTGGCCCAAAGCAACGGTGACACCGACAACAACTGTCGGTGTTCGAGCGGTTCGGCGCACGCGAGCTTCAACTTCGCACGATCGTCACGTCGGCGATCTGTTGATTCGCGGCGGAACCAGTCAACAAGTTGCTTTACTAATGTCATCGAACGTTACTTCACCTGCGCTCGCGCGTAATCACGAGCCAGTCGCACAAATCTTTGGAACCGCGGATCTTCTCGCAGATTGTCCAAGTCACTGTCATTTAATCTCATTAACCAAGATGGAGCACTTTTGACGCTTTCCCACAAATGTCGAAACGCGTTGTCAGTTGATTTGGACAATGCAAAAACGCAAGCCGCCTGGAATTGTAGTTGTGGCGATTCGTAAATCTGAAGAGCCGCCTCCACATCGCGCTGAGCTTGCTCGGCGTTGCCAAGTCTCGCCTGTAAAACAGCGCGAGACATCAAGTCGTCGGCCGTCGGGCCGATTTCGTCGATCATCTTCGTAGCGGCGTCCAGTGCATTGTTCGCATCGGCGAACTTTTCGGCAAATAGGTAGATCACGTTTCGATACGCCTTGCGACACGCCGGATTGAATTCCGCCGCGGAGTAAAAATATTCCAGCGCTAGCTTTGGATCGGAATTGATGCAGTCCATTCCCAGTGCCACGTAATCGTGATCGCTCGCGGGAATGGCCTCGTACGCATTTTTCTGGTCTTCTGAAGCTGCAAGATTCTCGCCCAATTCGTTCAGAATTCGGGCTCTGGCAAGGAACACTCGAGGAGTTGGATTGCCCTTGTTAACGATCGTATCCAAGTCAGTCAGAGCTCCCTTTTGATCGCCCTGACTACGACGGGCGATCGAGCGATTGTACAAGGCGGCTTCCCAGCCGGGACGCAACAACAATGCCTTGTCGAAATCAGCTTCAGCGGCTCCATCGTTTTGCATTTGCAAATAACAGATTCCGCGATACAGAAACGCTTTGTGCGACTCGGGCCACAATACGACACAAGTCGAAAAACAAGACTCTGCGTCACTCAACCGCCCCGTCGCCAAATAACATTGTCCAAGGTGCATCCACGTTGGAAAATCCAAGCGAGTTTCAGTTCGCTTTGCTTCTAGCAGTGGAACAGCCTGTTCAAAGCGGCCATCCAGCAAGAGCTTCATGATGTCTCCGGGGCCAGTAGAATCTTCGCGAGCGATTTCGAGATACTCGGACGCCTGCCGCGTTAGCTCCAGCTTGGCCGCTTGATCCGATTCGTGTCGTGCGGCGCGTTCCGTTGCGTATCCCAATAAAGACATTGTTTTCATGCGAAGCGATTGCAATTCATCTGCTTGCGATTTCGAAAGATAGCCGGCTAGGTCGTACGGAAGCTCGGGTTTGATGTCTTCCCCGACCTCCAAGCCTAGTGACGATGCAGCTTTCAAAAGCTTCTCCCGTCCAGCTTGAACATCGGGCAAGGACGTATCGGTCGTACCAATTTGCACTTCCAAGTCTGGAAGGACCGTGGAAACATGTCGCATCGTGTCGAGCGTCGAAGATCGTCGCTCCGAATATCGATGCGTGAACATGGCTACGGCGATTGATGCGACCAGCAATATCGACAGGACACCGATCGACGTTTGCGACGCCAGCCGAGGATGGCGCTTCATCCACTTAATCATCCGTTCTTTCGATGAACGATTCGGCGTCGCAACAAGTGGACGATTTTGGAAATGACGGTCCAAGTCAATTGCTATTTGCTCGAAACCGGAATAACGCCGATTCGGATCGGTGTTCAGGCACTTTAGAACTAGATCGCTAATGCTTATCGGAATCGCGCCGTTGAGATTGCTCGGTGGTTCTGGCGGTTCACGCTCAAGCGAATCAGCAAACGGCATATGGCCCGTGAGCAGCTCGTACAAGACGGCTCCAAATGAGAACACATCCGTTCGCATGTCGATCAGCTCTGGTTCTTCCAGAGACCGGATTTGTTCGGGAGACATATACGGAATCGTTCCGCCGACGAACATTCCTGCCACACCACCGGGCACGATTTGATCCGACAAATTGAAGTCTAAAAGCAGCGGCTCACCGTCGTCCGACATGAGCACGTTGGCCGGTTTCAGATCTTTGTGCAATATTCCTCGATCATGGGCGTGCCGCATACCTTCCGCGATCTGCCGTGCGATTTGCAAACAGGCGTCGACGTACGACAGATTCGCAAGTGCATTTGCTGATGCGATGCTGGACGCACGTTGGTCGCCCTTAGCTGCGGCAAGTACATCGAAAAATTCCGAACCACGTGCGGTGGCAAGATTTGTCGTTCGGTTCGACCGAATGATGTCGGCCAGCGTCGTTTCACCCAGGTAGGGCATGCAAATCAGGTTCAGGCCATCAATATCGTGCTCGGAATAAATCGGAACGATGTTTGTGTGTTGCAGCCGAGCCAGCCGCTGCGACTCGCTGGTTCGATTGGCCGTGATTTTGACGACAACCAGCCGCGCGGAAAGGCTGTTTTGTTCTGCCAGAAATACTCGACCAAATTTTCCCTGGCCAATCTGACGAAGCAATCGAAAACCACTTAGGACATCGCCGACGTCGGGAAAATCTACGATCGAATCGGTCAGAGAATTGCAATCGGTCGAAAAATTCCGGTTCGAAAGAGTTTCAACATCGGCCGCGTTTGAATCGGGCCACGCGTCGACGGCAACGCCATGTTGCGTAGCGTAGTCCGATTTGCGAACTGGCTCGCCAGCTTC
>JAGQPC010000958.1 GCA_020426925.1 Planctomycetales bacterium
AAAAACGATTTTTACTTGCGGCAGTCGCACTTGCGATCGCCCCGTTGACGGCGAATGCACAAACATTCGACTCAATTTTCGAATACGGGAACGCAGCCGATTCGAATGCAGTGAGTGGCGCAGGCGTGCCCCGTGGATTCACTGCAGCAGCTGGCACATACACAATCACGGCCGGCGGAACCGACTTCTGGAGCCCAACCGATCATGGTTCGGCAATCTTCGATTCTGCTGCGGCACCTGTGACAGATAACTTCAGCGCTGTCGTCAAGGTTCAGATCGGCCTTGCCGGCGAATCGATGCCAGGCGAATGGGGTCGCAGCGGAATCATGGCTCGCACAACTCCAGACGATCCAACTTCGGCTTATTTTGCCAGCACGCAGAAATTTGATGGTCCAAACCAGCACATTCTTCAAGCACGAGACGTCGCAGGTGGCGATACATCGCGACCATCTGACGGTGCAACAACGACGCTCATTACTGGCCCACGTGCAGCAGCAGATGGCGTTGATCCTGTACCGGTTTGGTTGGCTCTGCACCGCTACAACGGAGGCATCTATTCGACTTGGGCTCCAGACGAAGGCGGATCGCCAGGTGCTTGGAGCAACGCTGAAGCTCGCAACGGTTCGGCTGACCACCTGGGTCCAGTCCATCTTGGACTGTTCCATCAAAACCACAACGTTCAGCCAGAAACCAGTACGGCAACGTTCACAGATTTCGCTGCAACTGGTTTCAACCCTGACTTGGGTAACTTCCCACTCGCAAACTCAATTAGCGTTAGCGACCTTCCTGGGAAAGTTCAAGGTTCTTGGTCGGCCGCTGAAATTGGTGGCGGAGCTGCAGAAGCGGCCACTTGGAAAATCGAAAAACTCGGTGCGGACAGCTTTGCTCCGGGCCTGACGGCTACAACGTTTCTGCGTGGTAATGGTGGCACCATGTTCAATCCTGCCGAATTAGAAGCGCATGCGGTTGGAACCATTCCGAACATCGCGTGGGCTGGTAACGCGAACCCTCCGCCAGAAGGTATGGAAAAGTATCCGGACGTGTTCAATCTTCCAGCCGACACGGACAGTGACGGTGACAATCAAGAAAACTACTCGGTAGACGCACGTGGCCAAATCTTCATTCCTGAGGCGGGCACGTACCAGTTTAAAGATGGTATCGACGACTACACATACCTTGAAATCGATGGCGAAGTGTTAATCGATGACAACAACTGGACGGGAATCTCCGGCGTGGATAACGGTGGAAGCCCGATCGTTTCCAAGGAATTCGCCGAAGCAGGCTGGAAAGACTTCACTTTCCAGATGGCTGAAGGTGGCGGCGGCGACGCCGGCGTCCTGTACTGGGATTACAACAACGATGGTTTCCCCGCGGGCCAAACAGATCCAGCCGGTCTTCAAGCAATCATTCCTGCTGAGAACTTCCGCAGTGTTCAGACCGAAGTTTTGGAAACGCTTGAAGGTGTGTCGATTGTTGATGGCGTCGCGATGGATGCTGGCGGTAACATGATGTCAGTTATGGCTGGCGATAGAATTCGATTGACCGTCAATGGAGAGTCTCAGGTCATTAACATCGTGCCAGAACCGAGTTCTTTGGCACTGTGCTTGGTGGGCGTTCTGGGACTGCTCAAACTGAGACGTCGAAGCCGCTAATTGGTTTCGATTTAGATTCTGAAAACCTAAAAGAAGGCTGTCGAAAGGCGCCTTCTTTTTTTCGTTGTAATATGAGGTTAGCGGCCATCCTGCTGAATTATCCCTGACCATGAATGGCGAGACTTCCTTCGGCCACAGCTACAACGATCGTTTGACGAATGACAGGACTATGCTGATTATTCGAGCTGTTAACGCAGTGCTATAGTAATATAGCGCTTTCTGAACACTCAAAATCGAATCGACAAGTCGACTCCGCATGTCTCGACAGCTCTTCGAAGATTCCGGTCGGGTCTCAGCTCCGAAACAACGCCGCGTAATCCGCGATGCCGTTTTTGCGTCGGTTCTAATCCTTACGCTGTTGTTTTGGTGGATAAGACTGTGGAATGACGACACGGGTAATCTAGCAAGTTCTGATGATACTCCGCCCACATCGGTCAAAGTGGCTAACGACGCAGCCGTGGGTCCCCATTCCCAACTGAAGAAAATACCTGGCTTGGCGGATCGTACGACGCACGCTCCACTAGCGGATCTTTTCGCCAAGGCCGATCCAACCGCCGATGCACAATGGCAGTCAGAACAGTTTAGCGCCGTCGTTGGCAAGCAACTAAAAATTCTCGTGGAGCTATGCGAGCATCCAGAAAAGCTTTCGGAGTCGTCGGTTGAACGGCTGATCGCGGAAGACTACCAAGGTGAATCACTCCGACCACTTCTCACCGAAGTGTTTCGTGACGATGTTTTAGTTGTGTCACGACGACAATCGACTTCATCGCAGAAAAGCGTATTTGGAAGTAGCGGCTTCGTGAAGTCGTTTCGCGAGTTACTGTCGATATATGCAGCCGGTAACGCGGCCAGTGTGCACCTAAAATTCAAAGTTGTTGGCACCGAAATGCAGCAAGACCATGCGACGACCACAGCGTACGTCGAGATATACGGTTCTAGCAGATCGTTGCCGCCACAGCACTCTCAACAAACCGCGAGATGGCGTTGCAAGTGGGTCGGAAAAGAGGGTCTGGATGTCCCATTGCTGCAAGGTATCGAGGTAATCGACCATGAAGAAGTCGTTCCCTCGGGCGAGGCGACGGCTGCTTTTGTCGATTACACAGAAGCGCTACTTGCAAAAAATCCAAGCTACCGTGACCAGTTGGTATACGGCACCGATTACTGGTACGGCAATCTAGATGTTGCATTCAGCATTCACCAGGGAAACCAAGGATTAGCTATCGGGGACGCGAACGGTGATGGGCGAGAGGATCTGTTCGTCTGCCAACCGGCTGGACTACCGAGCCGCTTGTACATTCAACAGAGCGACGGGACCCTTGACGACCACACCGAACAAAGCAATCTAGACTGGCTAGATTCAGCGCACAGCGCCTTGTTCGTGGATGTTGATAGCGATGGCGATCAAGACTTGTTGGTCAGCCTGAATTATTCGCTGATCGTATTTGAAAACTTGGGCAAAGCAAGATTTGTCAAACGGACCGAGATCAGTATTCACTCGTGGCCATCGTCAATCGCGGCGGCGGACTATGACAGCGACGGTGACTTGGACGTTTATATCTGTGGCTACAACCCACGAGGTGAAACTTCGCCTGGAGACATATTCGCAAACCCGGTTCCGTACCACGACGCTGAAAATGGCGCGCGCAACTTCATGATGCGCAACGACGGAAATTGGGATTTTCAAGATGTCACAGTCGAAGTCGGATTAAATCAAAACAACCACCGATTCAGTTTCGCCACGGCGTGGGAAGACTACGACAACGATGGTGATCTGGATCTCTACGTTGCCAACGATTTTGGACGCAACGTTCTTTTCCGCAATGATCTCAATGAAAAGGGCCAGCATCGATTCACTGATGTTTCACGTCAGGCGGGAGTCGAGGACATAGCGGCCGGAATGTCCGTTCATTGGGCGGACTATAACCATGACGGTTGGATGGATCTTTACGTCAGCAACATGTTTTCATCGGCTGGAAGCCGCATTACGACTCAACAACAATTCAAACCAGGCGAAGACACCCAAACCAAGGAGGACATCCAACGTCACGCTCGCGGAAACTCACTATTTGAAAATCAAGGAGATGGAACCTTTCGCGATGTTAGTGTCGAAGCCGCCGTAACAATGGGTCGCTGGGCTTGGGGATCGTTATTTGCTGACATCAACAATGATGGTTGGGATGACGTCTACGTTGCAAACGGTTTCTTTACGACACCAGAAACCGGGGACTTGTGAAGTTTCTTCTGGCGGCAAGTTGTGTCTCAATCTCCCACAGAAACGTCTACTTCCGAGGAAATCCTTGCCTACGACAAAGGCTGGGCGGCGGTGAATCGTCTGATCCGTTCTGGGCGTTCGTTCAGCGGGCGCGAACGCAATTGCTGTTTCTTGAACGTGGGTGCAACTCGCTTCGCAAATGTCTCGGCGGCAACAAATCTGAATCTAATCGACGACGGGCGAGGGCTCGCGTCCACTGACTGGGATTGGGATGGACGAGTTGATTTTTGGGTGACAAACCGCACCGGACCTCGAGTTCGCTTCCTCAAAAACGAATACTCAAATCAATACGAGTTTCTCGCGTTACGTCTGACCGGAAAGACATCCAATCGCGATGGAATTGGAGCGCGAGTCGAAGTTTCTGTCGTGGGCCAGGACCAACCGCTGATCCGCACGGTTCGCGCCGGGAGCGGTTATCTGTCGCAATCGACCAAGTGGTTGCACTTTGGGCTAGGCCGCAATGCAAAGGTTCAAGGTGTTACTGTGCGATGGCCGGGTGGTACAGCAGAGACCTTTAATAACGTTCAAGCGAACAATCGTTACCGATTGATCGAGGGCACGGGGATCGCTGAACCTTGGCAAGCTCCAAAAGTAGGCACCTGGCAGTCGAGTCGGGCATCCGAGCCACCATTGCCGGCGTCGAGTCGAGTCGTTTTGCTGAAGCCTGCGCCTCTTCCAAGTCAATTGCAGTACGAAGATCTACAAGGCAATAACAGAGCCGTTTTCGACACTCAGAATTCGTCGCACGGGCTGCTGGTAAATCTGTGGGCAACGTGGTGCCCTAATTGTTCACGTGAGCTTAAAGAATGGTCCGAGCACTCAGCAGCGTTCCAACGTGCCGGCCTGAAAACCGTGGCAATCTGTGTCGATCAACCTACCGAAGATAGAGACACTGATCGTGAACGAATCGCCGCTGCAGCCGACGACCTAAAGGTTCCCTTTGTGGTTGGCGTCGGTAACAGCCGCATAGTTGAAATCTTGAACGTGTTTCAACGAGCATTCATTGGGAGTCAGACTGACCTGCCATTGCCCAGCAGTTTTCTGATTGATGCGAAAGGCCAATTAGCCGTAATCTACAAGGGCCCTGTCAGCTCCGAACAGATTCTGAGCGATACAGAATTCCTGAATGCTTCGCCCGAAAAGATAATCGCTGGCGCAATACCATTTGATGGTCGGTGGCTTGAACCTCCGCCGGGCACCGCGGCTCGACTTGCGGCAGTATCCATGGTGGAGCACGGATACACTGGCGCAGCTGAATCCTATGTGCGCCAATTGTTGCCACTTTACCATCCAGTTCCAAATGGTCAGGTCGGTGCCGATTCCGAAGAAAACAAAGTCAAGCAGCGAGAGTACTCGTCGCTGAGCCATTTCCTCGGCGCAATGATGTTCGACCAAAACCAATACGATCAAGCAAGAAAGCATTACCAAGCATCGCTAGACATCTTCCCCAACAATCGGACGATTCAGCGAGAGATGGTACGGACGTTAATGCAAATGGAGATGCTGGATCCGGCAGCGAAACAGCTGGAAGCGATGCTCGCCAATCACCGCAACGATCCTGAGACCCTAATCGAGCTCGGCCGGATTCGCGTAAAGCTCGGATACTCGGATGTCGCTGCGGAGCTATTTGAGGAAGCAATTGCACTCAAGCCCAACGTCGAGGTTCAGTTCGAGCTCGCCAACTTATTGCGGAAGCTTAAAAAGTACGATAAAGCGATTCAACAATACCGAGAGGTGATGTCGCACGTGTCGACTCCGGTGGTGGCAAACAACCTGGCTTGGTTGTTGGCGACAGCCTCCGACGACCGTGTCCGCGACGGCAAGGAAGCCGTTCAGTTGGCTCTTCACGCCAGCGAGGTCACTTCACGAAAAGTCCCAAGGATTTTGGGAACACTAGCCGCGGCACATGCGGAAAACGGTGATTTCCTCGCGGCCGAACAAGTTGCGCAGGAAGCGATCGAACGAGCACGCGAAGATTCAAATACAGATTTGATAACCGAACTCCAACAACGGTTAACACAGTACAAAAACAAACAACCAACACGCGATTAGTCTCCAGCACCAGCCTGCCGAACACTAGCAAAACGAACTTCATTTTTCAATGGATGCATCATGCACCTAAAAACAACACTCCTGATCTTGTCGTTCTTCTTTCTAATTGGGGCAGGATGTCGACGTCAGGTTTCGGAATCTGATTCGATAAATCAGGAATCAGCGCAAGCCGAGACTACTGGAAACCACTCAACTGAAACCGATGCGTCATCTGATGAAAAGGGTCGGTCGCAAACCGCCGTAGTCGCCAGGCCAATGCCCAAAACAGCGGCTGAACTGAAAGCGGTCCGCGCGGAGCAAGACGAAAAAACCTGGTCTGATGAAGTACGGGCACAGAAACACGAAGAGACATTCGTTGAATTGTGGGACGCACTTATCCATGGAGACGACAAGTATGGCGTCCTGAAAAACTTTGCCTTCAACGACTTTGTTGTTGGCACCGAGGCTAGTTCCGAGACGTTAGACTGGGAGATACAAAAGACTCGCTTCGACGGACCACATCAGACGATTTCATTTGAGCAGTGGCCCTCATGGGTATCCAAGTTCGAGCAAGCCGGCTACGAAATCGTCGAGACGGAGTTTCATCACTCACAATTTGAACCGTCGGAACTCGGTGCTACGTCGAAGGTCTCGTTTCTGATCCATGCTAAACGCGAAGATAAAAACGAACGTTTCATCGTCCGAGGAAATCTAAAGGTAAAGTGGCAATCACAGCCAGATGCCACAACGGGAAGATTCGTTCCCGATACGATTGATGCCACCGATGTTTTTGTCATGAGTCGGGCAGGTGATCCCGCTTTTGCGGAAGTTCGACTCGATCGCTTTCCGACCGATTCGCGAGGCGAAAAATATCCTACAACGATTCACCCGATTATCATTCAGGACCTGAACGAAGACGGACTGCCC
>JAGQPC010000959.1 GCA_020426925.1 Planctomycetales bacterium
GGCTGACTTCTACGCTCGCTTGAATACGGGATCGAAGCAAGGACGCGAGATCTGCCGAGCATGCCCGATGTGAGCCGTAACTGGACCACCTTGGGGAAAGGTTTTAAAGCCAGGGAACGCAAGCTAGAGTAGGTAATTGTTCCGCAATGCCGATCAACTGCGAATAGAATCGTCTTGCGATGACCATGATTCACGAACCAGCTCCCGCGATGTCTCCTCACGTGTCGGTTTCACCGCCAGATCACGAGGGAACATGCGTCGCCAAGAACCATGTGAAACGCCGGTACGTACGGCTGGGCGTGCAAGAGAGCTTCTTGCTGTTGAAGCTTGACGGAAAGGCAAGCTACGATTCGATCGCCAGCGAATTCCGCGCGAGGTTTGACGAAGAGATCAGTAGCGAGGAAATCCTAGCTTTCGTGGCGATGGCCAAGAAAGAAGGTCTCATCGCGCGCGACGGAGATTCACGACCGGAGAGAAATCGTCGGTCCAGAGAAGAGGATGGCGAACGATCCGGTCTTGTTAAACGCTGTATCGCTGCGGCTAGAAAACAAAGTCCGCTGTTCTTTCGGGTCTCGCTTTTCGACCCGGACGCCTGTCTGAATTGGCTCGAACCCAAAACGCGATGGTTATTCAGTGTCGAGACGATGCTACTGTCATTCGTGCTCGGAATTTGGGCGCTCGCTACGACTTGGATGCACCGTGCAGAGTTAGCCGCGCAATTCTATAGTTTATTTGGATGGCAATCGCTTACGCTCATGCTGTTCGTTGTCGTTGTCGCATCCATCTGCCATGAATTCGGGCACGGCTTGGCGTGCAAGCGTTACGGAGGCGAAGTCCATGAAATGGGAGCACTGTGGATTTTTTTTACGCCTTGCTTGTACTGTAACGTTTCCGATGCCTGGCTACTGCCCGGTCGCTGGCAACGATTTTTGACAAGCGCCGCTGGCACCTATGTCGATTTTCTCATCTGGATTCTTGCCGTGATGGTCTGGCGCATCACCGCAATAGACACGACTGTGAACTTCATGGCCTGGGTTGTCGTTTCCACGTGCGGCTTGCGCGTGTTTTTCAATATCAATCCACTGCTCAGGCTGGACGGCTATTACGCCCTGTCAGATATCCTGGGGCAGCACAACCTGCGAAGGCGGTCTCGCGCGCGGTGGATGGAACATGTTCGCTGGTTATTGTGGGGCGCTCCGCGTCCTCGTCCGACTCCGGACGGCACAACACTATTTGTATATGGCATCATCAGTTGGTTTTTCAAAGTTGGTTTCTTAGCGATCCTGGGATTCCAGTTGTCCACCTGGCTCAAGTCGCTGATGGGTATCCCAGGCCTGCTGGCTGGAATCAGCTTTTTCGCTCTTATCTCGAAACGCTACTTCCGTGGCAGTTTAGGGGAGGATTTCAAGATTATGTTTCAGACCAAGAAAACAAGATTACTGGTCATTTTGGCGGTTGGAATCGGAGCGATGTTCGTGCCGTTGCGTGATCGAGTCGGTGGCGAGTTTCAAGTCAAACCACTCGTGCATTGGGAAGTGCGCGCACCGATTGCCGGCTTCTTACGCGAGATTGACGTCCGTGATGGAGACGCAGTCAGCGCCGAGCGTGTGATCGCTAGGATTGAGATCCCAGAGCTGATCAGCAACATCGCTCAGAAGAAGCTCGAAATTGACGAAGTCGAGGCGAACTTGAGACGGTTGACTGCGGGACCTCGCCCAGAAGAGGTGCACGAGCAGCGTCAACGAGTTACGAGGGCTGGTGACTGGCGAAACCTAGCCGAGCGAGATCTCGTGCAGGCACGGAAGAGTTTCCAAGCAGAAATAGCCGCGCTGGACGTCCGTATTAGCCAAGCTCAGACAGAAATCCAGTACAGAGAAACCATTCTTGGCCAAGCTCAGGATCTTTACGACAGGAATGGGCTCGCCGGTCGGCAGTTGCTGACAATCAAGAAACAGTTGACAGAAGCACAAAATGCGTTTGACGAAGCAACGGCTCGGAAACGAGCTCGGGAGGCAGAAGGCGTGTTGAATTACGAAGCGGAGTTAGCCAGAAGAGAGAAGGAATTAGCCGACACGAAGTCGACGTTAACTCTGTTGCTTGCGGGCAGCAGGCCAGAAGATATTGAAGCAGAGACAGCTCGTCTCGTCCGGCTTCGAGAGGCACTTAGTCACCTAGAAACGCAACAACAAAAACAGGTCATCGCCTGCCCAGTGCAAGGGACTGTGATTACCCCCAGACTTGCCGACAAGATCGGCCAATACTTTGACCGTGGCGCGCTGATTTGCGTCGTGGAAGACCTGACAAATCTCGAAGCAGAGATTTCGGTCGCTGAACGGGACGCAGAAATACTAACATCTGGTCAAACCGTGCAGTTGAAGCCAAGATCGCTGCCAATGGTCAGCCTAGCTGGCCGAGTAGATCGAGTTTCGCCGGCCGTGTTTACGGCTGATGCTGCGAACGCCAGCGACGTAGGGCAGAGCAAGCCAGTGATTGCCTATTGCCAGGTGGAAAACTCCAATGGAGTGCTGCGCGGGGGTATGACCGGCTTCGGGAAAATTTATTTTGATACGCAGCCCTTGGGAGTGGTTCTTTGCCGACGTGCCGTCAAAATGCTGCGTGCGGAATTTCGCCTATAACTGTCCGCTCAGTCTACCAGTCACTGGCGTTTTCTTAATAACGAGCGTTTGATTCACGGAACTCCTGCCAACCTAAATAGGCATCCGGGGCAATCGGTTCTTCGCTGTTGCGAGCGACTGGTGGTGATCCTAGGGGCGCGCTTGGCATTTGAAAACAGGAGAGTTGATTGCACGGGTCGGCCAAATACTCGATCCCAAGAAACGAAAGGAGCGTCCCCTTTGTTTCTTCTAGCCGGACCAGTTCTGTGTTGTATCTGGCAATGATTGCTGCGCGATCTGCGGCAGCGTCCGTGCGAAAACGAATGGCGGCGAGATAGTCGTTCAAGATATTTACAAGGCCATCGCTATCGACGGTGTCAGGATTTGGATTCTGGTAGCGTAAGCGCGCGCCATTCACCCATTTGTTCGCTGCAGCCAGCTGTTTTTCCACGGTTTCAAATCGAAGATAGAGGTACTCTAGCTGCCTCAGATGATTCGACAGATCATACATCACCGAGAGGCGGCGCTGCTGCAACAAGCGAATATCTCGGATCAGCTCCTGTTCGGCTGCCCGGACAGATGCCTTGGCCCCTCGGCGGCCGATAGGAACGCTGAAGAGTGCCCCTAACTCCCAATCTGCAAACTCGGCTGTCGC
>JAGQPC010000033.1 GCA_020426925.1 Planctomycetales bacterium
CCATCGCTTGAGTCATGCTTGCACCGCATGAAGTTCAAATCTGGAAGTGAGGTCCGGGGTTCAACGGCTTCACTTCCTTTTTTATGCGCCCACACAAACGAAAGAAAAAAACAGCGGGGTTCTAGATATAATCTAAACAAGCGGCGGGGTTCGCGAAGTGAACGCGGGATAGAAAGACGTCATTCATTCCCGGTCGAAATCAGCTCCTAACGATCAGGCAATCCTGGCCGTAGCATCATATGAACCCACGACAAGTGGCAAGTCGAAATCACCGCAACAGCTTGGAGATTATCAGGTCGCATCTATTGGATTCCCGCTCTACAAAAATCTAAATTCGCGTGAATTCAGAATGTACAGCCATCCGAGGCTGTCAGAACGGACCAATCCAGTCTGCGAGCATTTTTGAATCTGCAAGAACGGACAACTTGACTGTGCAGCTACTGCAGACGCCAAGCGAATTGACAAACGCAAAGCGCAGGGAATTTCACGCTTGTCAAAAATGGCCAATCAACCGCGCAGGGACTCCGTAGAATTTGCGAACGGACGAATCAACAATGTGACGAATCAAGAAATAACAGGAACTGACAAACTCACTTTGTGCCGGCTCGTTGCTGAATCAGCGTGGGGAATGCAACTCGCGACAATTCGAAATATTTTTCGCGTTGTCGTCGCACAACGTGGACCTACCGTGCAAAACTCTGACGAGCCAGTTCATTCCTGTTTGAGCTATCAAAAAACTATTTTGAGTCTCTGCGAGACTGAGTGGACGTTTATATTTTTTCCAACTGCTGCTGCAAACGTGATTTGGCTCGCAAACAAATTCTGCGATGCGATTACAAATTGCAGAAGGTCACACGAAAGTTATTTCACTTCCTGCAATGCTGAGACGGCCAGGCATCGCAGGATTTTGTCAGGTCACTTTTCTATGAGCTGGTCGAGGACCAACCCTTCGGTCATATGATTGGGCACGCTTTCCACATTTGCACTATTTATCTGGGAATCGAGCCGTACGTTCGAAAACATTGGCCGCGATCGCTTGTCGGTTTCACTCGGTAATCTGGTCTCAAGTGGACTGACTAGCGCGTTGGACAGGAATTGCTACTAGGCGTTGGTGCAGCTTGCCTTTGCCTGGCAGGTATAAACCTGATTGCCTTCGTAACTGGAATCAACACGAGCGAAAAATCCGCACATTATGAGATACTGTCATCCGGTCATGTTTGTGGCCGGGCTGTCAAATGGCATCGCGACAGCTTTTCTGGTTGCGTTTGTGTATGTCTCCTTTGCGTGCTAGTTCGAATTCTTGCGAGACGCGTTAATTTGAAATCGCGATCTGCGTGTTCTTTGTGATTTACGGGTTGGCGAGTCTGCCGTTCAGTGAAGACGCACCGTGGTACAGAATCGCCTTGTCTCTTGTGTTTCCTTTGGTTTTCGTCAAACTGTTCTTGAGTGTTGGATTCCTCGCATGCTTTATTACGTTGTATGCTTTGCACACATGTCAGTCTGCTCTGCCCGTGAACCTAGAGAGCTGGTACGCAGGCTAAGCCGCCACTTCATTTGTGATTCCGGCCATGCTGGCACTTTTCGGCTTCGTAACATCACAAGGCGGACTATCGAAACTGTTGAGCGTGCTTGAGCCTCAGCTCGACAGTTAGCGACGTCAAACGGAAGAATTCTTCTATGAAAATCGTTGACATTACATGCCACACGCTGCTTGTCCCGGACGTCCGCACAGACGCAACTTCTTCGGCACAAGATGATATAGTCGTTCTGATCCACACCGACGAAGGAATTACTGGCATTGGCGAGACGGACGTGAATCCGTGGATCGCGAAAGCGTGCATCGAAGCTCGCGGTACGCACACGATGGGGCTGGGCGTAAAAGAAATGCTGATCGGCGAAGACCCGCTCGACGCGCCGCGGCTTTGGGAAAAGCTCTACACAGGCAGCTGCATGAACGGTCGCCGAGGCGCCGTAATCTGCGCGATGGGAGCACTCGACATGGCCCTTTGGGACATCCGAGGCAAGGCAGAGGGAAAACCGTGCTGGCAATTGTTAGGCGATGCCCGCGAAGACATGGTCGTTCCCTATGCTTCGTTGCAGCCGATGGGAGAATCGTTTGACGAGTATCGTGATTCGCTTGTCGCTTGGGCGATCAAGGCGAAAGAGTTGGGATTCAAGGCCGGCAAAATGGAAGTCACCCTAAGCGGTCCTTACAATCACAGCGGCCTCAACGAACCGGACGAGCGCATGACGGAAGTGGTCGCCGCTTGTCGATCGGCCGTTGGTCCCGATTTCGTGATGATGGTTGACGTTCAGTACACGTGGGACGACGTCGACACGGCGTTGCGAACTCTGACTGACTGGAAGGATCTCGACATCTTCTTTTGTGAAACGCCGCTGCAGATCGATAACCTTGCTGGATATGCTCGGCTACACGAAGAGGCGCCAATGCCAATCGCGGCCGGTGAATGGCAAAACACTCGCCACGAGTTCGCCGATTTGATGGACATCGGATTGGTCGATGTTGCTCAGCCAGACGTTGGGCGCGTCGGCGGCCTGACGGAAGCGATGCGAGTTTGCGAAATGGCGGCTGAACGTGGACGCCTGATCGTGCCACATTGCTGGAAGACCGGAATCGGAATCAGTGCTTCTCTGCACATGGCCGCCGTGACTCCTCATTGTCCCTTCATCGAATTCATGCCGGCCGAATTGTGCGATTCGCTGTTGCGTAAGGAACTGGTTCAAGACGAACTACGCATCGAAGACGGAAAACTTGCTTTTCCAGAAAAACCAGGCCTCGGCATCGAAATTAACGAAGACGCGTTGCGGAAATACCACGTCGAATAGTCGCAAAGTCGAACACTAAACACGCCCGTTGAGATAACGACAAAGGGAAATCGTGTACTGTTGCTCAGCGGCAACACCCAGCATTCGGCAGGCTGCAACGACGCGAACGTTGTGCGATACTATCGCATGTCATCTGCCCATTCAGCGGCCGATGCGTCTTTGATTGCAAAACTTTGATTGACCACAAGAGTATTGCTGCGATGTTATCTGAAAAAGCGATTCACCGTTTGCTTTCAGTGTTGTTTCTGATTCTGCATACCACAAATTTACGTGCGGATTCGACCGACACCGACAACAAAGATTCTGAAGACCCAAAGCTATCGATTAAGCGGATCTATCAAGACAACGAGTTTTCCGCGAAGGGTTTCAGTGGCAGATGGCTGTCGAGCGGCGGTCAGCATACGTTGCTCGAAGATTCGCAGCACACGAAGGGTGCCCAAGACATTGTTCTGGTTGACGCGGCGAGTGGTGATAAGACTATCCTGGTTGACGGCGGTCTTTTGAAGCCCGGGACGGAAGGCTCGCTCCTGAAGATCGAAGGTTACCAGCTATCGCCAGATATGTCTCAAGTCTTGATCTACACGAATTCGAAACGAGTTTGGCGGCAAAGGTCTCGAGGCGACTATTGGGTATTTGATCGCAGCAGCCGCGTGATTCGCCAGCTAGGAAATGGAGCGAAACCATCGACATTGATGTTCGCCAAGTTCTCGCCAAACTCGCGATTCGTTTCGTACTTGATTGACGCCGATATCTACATCGAAGATCTGCGAGATGGAACTCAGACGCGTTTGACGCACCGCAAGCCGAATGAGATCAACGGGACCTTCGATTGGGTCTACGAAGAAGAGCTCAGCTTGCGCGACGGAGTTCGCTGGTGCCCAGACAGCACCAAGATTGCATTTTGGCAATTTGACACGACCGATGTTCCGGTGTTTACGATGATCAATAACACCGACTCGTTCTACCCGAAGCTGATTCAGTTCGCTCACCCTAAAGCAGGCCAAACGAATTCGGCGGGACGCATCGGTGTAATTGACATCTCGACGAAAAAGACCTCATGGATCAAGACTCCGGGCGATCCGCGTGATGATTATCTTGCTCGCATGGAGTGGTCGCGCAATGGACATCTCTACATTCAACAGCTGAACCGACTGCAGAACCAAAATTCCGTTCTGATCGTTGATAATTCGGGCGTGGCAAAAAGTGTTTTCCAAGACACGGACGATGCTTGGGTCGACGTGCACGACGAAATGTTTTGGCTCCGCGACAATGTGCACTTCACGTGGGCCAGCGAACGAGACGGTTGGCGACACATTCATCTTGTGAACAAGAATGACGGTTCGTCGCGTTTGCTGACGCCTGGAGACTACGACGCCATCGAACTTCTTCACGTCGCCGAAAACAACGCGTGTATCTATTTCATAGCATCCCCGAACAATGCCACAGAACGATATCTATATCGAGCTCCGCTGCATGGTCCAACTGACACGAATCAACCGGCAACGCGAGTTACGCCAGCCGACGCACTTGCCGGCACGCACGCGTATGACATTTCAGCGGACGGTCAATGGGCAATTCACACATACTCAAATACATCGACGCCGCCGAAGGTAGAACTCGTCAGCCTTCCAGACCACAAAACGGTCCGAGTCCTGGAAGACAACAGCGAACTGGCTGGTAAGCTCGCGAAAATCGATCTGCAACCGATTGAATTCTTCCGAGTTCCCATCGGCGACGGAATCGAGCTTGACGCTTGGTGCATCCAACCGGCTGGTCTTAACAAAGATCAGAATTCGATCTGCCCGTTACTGGTTTACGTTTACGGTGAACCGGCCGGATCGACCGTGACGAATCAATGGGGCGGCAACTCGCTGCTCTGGCACCAGATGATGGCTCAACGCGGCTACTGCGTGATGAGTTTCGACAATCGAGGAACGAAAGTACCACGTGGTCGGGCTTGGCGAAGATCGATTTACCGCCAAGTCGGAATTCTCGCACCGAACGATCAGGCCGCCGCGGTCCGGTCAGTGCTCGCCGACCGAACGTATTTAGATCCCGCGCGCGTTGGCATTTGGGGTTGGAGTGGCGGTGGGTCGATGACGCTCGCCGCGATGTTCAAACATTCCGATCTCTACAAGGCCGGCATTTCGATCGCACCTGTTCCGAATCAACGTTACTACGACACAATTTACCAGGAACGTTACATGGGGCTCCCAGACGACAACGTGGAAGGCTACACGAACGGTTCCGTCATCAACTTTGCTCAGCAGTTGAAGGGCAATTTATTGCTCGTCCACGGCACCGGCGACGACAACTGCCATTACCAAACGACGGAAATGTTGATCAACGAACTCGTCCGCCATAAAAAACAGTTCCAGATGTTCGCCTATCCGAATCGCTCTCATTCCATCCGCGAAGGCGATGGCACGACGCCACATCTGCGGCAGATGATGACGGATTTTGTTGAGCGGAATCTGTAGCCCGACGTTCCGCGTACGCAATGTCCACCTCATTCGGCGAGCATTCCCGTGCCGACGAAATCTTCGAATTGAGCTTGGTAGGGAACGATGTCGATTTGCTTGCTGGCGAGCCAGTCGTCGTTGTAGTACGTGTCCAGGTAGCGGTCGCCGCTGTCACAAATGAGTGTCACGATGCTGCCTGATTCTCCGCTCGATTGCATCTGCGAAATGATGCGAGCGACCGCCCAAAGATTGGTGCCGGTGGAACCTCCACATTTCCGGTCGATCATTTTTTCAAGGACTCTAATTGCAGCGAAGGCGGCGGCGTCTGGAACTTGCTGCATTGCGTCGATCACGGTTGGAACAAACGACGCTTCGACTCGAGGACGACCGATGCCTTCGACTCGCGACGGCAACTTGCTGCGGAGAGTGCGGTCACCCGTGTGAAAGAAATCGTAGAAGACCGAGTTCTCCGGATCCGCCACGCAGAGTTTTGTGTCGAGCTTTCGATAGCGAATGAATCGTCCGATTGTGGCTGATGTTCCTCCTGTGCCGGCGCTTGTGACGACCCAACTTGGAATTGGAAACCGTTCATGTTCCATCTGCCGAAATAGCGATTCGGCGATGTTGTTGTTGCCTCGCCAATCGGTCGCTCGTTCCGCGTACGTGAACTGGTCCATGAAGTGTCCGTCGAGTTCGCGAGCGAGTTCTGTGGCAGCGTCGTAGATGTCGGTGCCCTCGCACAAATGGCATGTTCCGCCGAGAAACTCGATCTGATGGATCTTCTGTTTCGACGTTCCTGCCGGAATCACCGTGTGAAACGGAAGCTGCAACAGTCGAGCAAAATACGCTTCGCTAATCGCCGTGCTGCCGGAAGATGCTTCGATCACCGGCTTTCCTTCGCTCAGCCATCCGTTGCAGATTGCGTACAGGAATAGAGACCTCGCCAGTCGGTGCTTCAAGCTGCCGGTTGGATGAATCGATTCGTCTTTCAAATAGACGTCGATGTTGGGACAGGCGTCGAGAGCCAGCTTAATCAGATGAGTATCCGCCGATCGATGAAAATCCGATTCGATCGCTTCGACGGCCGAGTGGGTCCAATTCTGCATTGCGTTTCCTTACTTTGTTAGTTGCCACGCGCAAAACGTGGGAACACAAAATATTGGAAACGCAGACCAGCCGAAAGCATAGTTGCAGCGATGGCTTGGCGATTAGTCAGATTTCGGGAGTTTGGATCTCATTCACTCGCTCGGCGATCAGGAAACACAGAGGTCACAGAGTCCTCATATACCGTCCAAATATCTCTATGCTCACTGTGCCTCTGTGTCTGCTTTCATTTAGCGAATCGTCTGCCGGATCGCGGTCGCTACATCGTTCCTTCGAACAAATCGCCTTCGTCTGCAAACGCATCGTCCACGAGCAATCCGATTTTGTCGGACTTGCCACCTTCGCGTTCGCCGATTGGAGAGTCGATCGTTGCAGCGGCGACGTAGTTTCCTTGCTGGAAAGCGAGCACAAAGTCGGACGTCGTAAAATCGCGATCGCCGTCCCAATCACCTTCCGCCCACGTGGAATTGTTCTCGACGCCGTCTTCGTATTCAGCCGATTGGAAAACGAGCACCAAATCGGATGAGTTGAAGATCCCGTCCAGGTTCGCGTCGCCGATCATTCCGCTGATCTGCGAGAACACGTCGGCAACTGTCTCTGGCGAAGCATTTTCGGCGACCGATCCGGGATCAGTTTTGATAATCGATTTTGCATTCAATTCGTTGATGACTCGCAGCGCATCCAGAGGCGTTACCAGACCATCGCCGTTTGTGTCGTAAAAATAATGCTCAGCGCTGGTGTTGGTCACATGTCGTCCGATGGAATGCGGTAAGGTCGCGTCATTCTGCGGATTGTTCAAGTAGTTGATGACTATCAAAGCGTCGTTTGGCGATAGGTCCGAATCTCCGTTGACGTCGTACGCGTCAACTGGATTCTGCCATTTGACGTTTGTTTGGAATGAGAAGTTTTCATCGAGCAACTCAACGCCGTCTGGAGTCTCGCCGTACATATACTGATCGTCGCCAACCCGAACGACGACTCGGTTGCCATCGTCCGTCGATTCAGCTGTTACTTGCATCACAGCACCGGCGTCGACGTTCAGTCGCCCGGCCAGGTCAGCGGCAGCAGCATCGAATACGCTGTCTTCCCACAGGAACCACGGCCATGGGAACGGATGGTCCGGCTCTAGTTCGACCTGAGTCAAATCTTCGACCGTGCCGACGATCACGTCGGGTGCGTCGACTCGCATCGCGTGAACCGAATCGTCGGCCACCGAATAGAGATACTCGCCAACGTAGCCGCTGCGACGAACGGCAGAGTCGTGAGCAATCGCTGCGACGGGCACTATTCCGTCATCGTTTCGGCCGGCAACTTCGGTGTCGATTCGGAACACCATCAACTCGTTTTCGACAATCCATTCGCTCGATTCCTTGAATCCGTCGCCATCAGTGTCGACTCGTTGTATGTAGCCGCGTGCCGATGGCAGCGCGAGCAAACCGTGACTTGGGAAGTAACCGAACGCGTGATGGTCGACGCCCGCTTCTGTTGTCGAGAATCGTTCGAAAGTGAATTCGTCGATCAATCGCGGTTGGCTGAGAATCGAAACGTCAAACAACGAAACCTGCGCGGGGCCAGCAAATCCAGTCGGTGTGTTTTTTCCTACCGTGATCAAGCGGTCCGGCGTGGCGAAGTGGATGTACGTCGAGAAACCGGGCAGCGTGATCGCGCCGACCGAGTGCGGATTGGAATGATCGCTGAGATCGAGACCAAACAGCGGATCAACGTTTCGGAATGTTACGGCAAAGGCGCGGTCGCCCATGAAGCGAATCGATCGCAGTGTTTCATTCAACGCGAGATTGTGCATGCTGCCAACAAGTTCCAGCATGCCTTTGTCGTCTCGCAAAACGAACAGAGTATTCTCTTCAGTGCCTGTCCAGTTTCCGGAACGATAATTGCCAACGGTTGTAGCAATGCGGAGATGTCCGTCGTATTCGTCGGCCGAGAACTGATTGATCATTTGACCCGGAACGTACGTAGCGGAAACAAACGCGATGCCGCCCGTGTCGGAGTTCCAATCGAACTTGTGAATTCGCGTGATCGTGCTGTCTTCACGCGCCGGGTCGTGCTCGTTTTCAAACACGTAGAAGTTGTCGAGCGACGCGTACACGACGCTTCCGCCGACTGTGAAGACTCCAGCTGATGCTGCGATTCCCGGTTCTGGATTGTGAATGTCAAACGAAGCGATCGTGAGCAGGCTGTCCGTATCCACCGAAATCGGTTTGTAGATTTCTTCTGGAGTGTTCAACAAACCGGTGCGAGCAACTTCTCCGTCGCTTCCGACACTGCTGTAATTAGGCAATGTTTCATCGACCAAGTTGCCAGGGTTCGCAGTGTGTCGTGCCAGGTATTCTTCTTTGGTCTCGTACCTTTTGTACTCGTTACCGGTTTCGTCGACTTCGTCAACAAGTTCTGGCTCAGGCGGCGACGCGTCGTTGTTTGTCACGACGTAAACAAAGTCACCGATGCCGCGAGATTCGACAAACTGCCCTTCCATCGAAGTCTTTTGGATGACTCGTGGAGCCATGCGATCCGAAACATCTAGCACAGTTACAATTGTCGTGTACTCGATTTCATAGCGTGGTCCCCACCAGCAATTAAAACAATCAGCGATGTCGATGGCCAAACCAGGTCGAACACCAAGAAGATCGGCTGCGACATCAACTGGAGGCTCAACGCCATCCGGGTAGATCAGCTCTGTAACGGTTGAAATCACGGTGAGCCGATCGCCCTTAAGAAATTCCGCCTCTGGGTTTCCATCGATCAGGGTTCGTGAAAGGACGCCGATGTTCTCGCCCGGATAAGCCTGCATAATGACAAGTTCACGCCCGGCCAACGAGTAAATATGATCCGAATCGAACTCAACAATATCGCCTTCGTCGACACCTTCCACTTGAACGTTCGTTTCAGAATGGTCTCGAGCGACCGGTGGCGCTGCTTCCGCGGCAAAATCGACGTCGAACAATCCGTCAAACCATGGGCCCGGCTCATAGTAGCGGCTGCCGAATAGATGCTCGTATCGCACGACCGCATCGTCGAGCAATTGTTGCGTGAACTCGTCGAGCGATTCGTACTTCGCGAAGTGGCCTTCGGCTGTGTCACCAACAGTGACGGTTACGGTCGCTTTGTGACGTCCGTCAACCGTGTAGATGAACGAATCGTCGCCGACAAAATCTTCCGCAGGCCGATACGATAACGATTTTCCGTCCACGCTGATTTCAATCGTGGCGTCCGACTCTGAAATGACATCCGTGATTTGCCCGGCGCCGCGATAGTCAGCGCCAAGCAAATCGTTCGTCAGCACGGGCAGCTCTTCCTGACCATTTGCGTCGACTCGATATTGATCGTCACGAACGCGCCGAATCACGTTCATCGTGACGCCAGTTTGCATAATTCCGTCGACAGTGTATGTAAAGCGATCCGCTCCGATGAAGTCGACCGGAGGCGTATATTGCAGCGTTCGCCCGTCGGCACCGATCGTTACGGTTCCTCCGTGTTCCGTTTCGCTGACGGCGGTAATCTTGCGATCGCCTCGATAATCCGAACTCTTGCATTGATCGAAGGTGTTGTTGTAACGGAAGTCGTTCGACAGGACATCGAGAGCACTCGTTTCCGAGTTTTGGTCAGCGACATAATTATCGCCGGACAAGTGATTGCGCAAGCTGAAACTGGCCGATTGCATGTACTTGCCATCGACAGTGTATTCGAACGTCACGTACGTCGATGACCAATCGAGGAGCACCGCGGTGCCGCCGTCAATGATCTGCACGTTCGCTCCGTCCGAAACGTTCGATACCCCGGTAATCAAACCTGGCCCCAGATAGCCGCGGTCGAAAAAGTCATTGCCGAGCACGTCGTAGCGGTACGGGTTGCTGAGCCGATTGATGCACTCGTGAGTTGAATCGTATTGTGCAAGTTCGATGACGGACAGATTGACTTCAGCTTCTAGCTCGCCATCCACCGTATAGCTAAACGAGTCGTAGCCGGCGTAGCCTTCCGCTGGCGTGTAGAAAACGCGATTGTTACGGAGCTCGATCGTGCCTGTTGTATTTTCATTTGGAGTGATCGCCGTGATCTGCCGTGCACCTTTGTATCCGTTGCCTTGGAAGTCGTTGTCCAGCACCGGCAGTTCTTGATTCGGCGTGTCCTGGAAGATTCCTCGCGGCCCTTCGAACAAACCGTAAAACGAATCGTTACGCACAGGACGAGTTACGTTGACGCTAACTTGAGCCGGGTATTTTCCGTCAGCGACGTAGCTAATCAAATCGCGACCTGAGAACCCAGGAGCAGCAGAATAAATAATGGATTGACCATTAGCCGAGATGGAAACCGTCGCACCATTTTCAGAAGTGCCAACGGACGTGATCCGACTCACGACGTCGCGACGTATGTTATTCCGATCATAAAAGTAATCGTTTGATGTCAGGTTGAACGGTTGATTCGTACTGTCGTAATCGATTTCAAACCAGTCGTCGTTCGTTGGCCGATGCACCCAAATGCTGGCGTACTCTTCAAACGCGCCGTCAACAACGTAACGAATCGAATCCCATCCGTAATAATCTTCGTTTGGAGTGTAAACGACAGACTTACCATCCGCCGCGACGGCGACGTCTCCGTTATTCGCACCGTCGGCAAGCGTGATCAGCTTTTCACGGTTGTATGTAGGCCAAAACGGATCGTTCGCCAGAACATTGAGGCTTGTTGCGCCGTCATTTTGAATTAAATCAAATTCATCCCTGTGCAGTGTCTCAGGCACGTCGATAACGACTCGCGCCGGATAGATTTCGTCTACGATGTACAGAAACTGGTCGGTTCCTTTCCCGGTTGACTGAGGTGTGTAAAGAATCGACTTCCCGTCTGCGGAGATTTCGATATCGCTGTCGGCACTGGTCGTGCTAACAGACGTGATAATTCGAGGACCATCGTAGCCAGTCCAAAAGCGATCGTTGTCCATGACTTTCAACGTTCGCTGACTACCGTCAGGCGGTATGGTGTATTTGTCCGGCTCCAAAGGAGAGTCGACGTTGACGGACACCGTCGCAAACGCCAAGTTGTCAACGAAGTAAGTAAAAGTTTCGAGTCCTTCGTAGTCAGCTGGAGGACGGTACAGAATCGACTTGGCGTCATCCGCGATCTGGATGCTGCCACCGGCACTGCCATAGCTGACCGACGTAATTTCTTTCGCGCCGTCGTAGTCGTCAAATCGGTCATTGCTCAGAACCGCGATCTCCGTCGTCGCGGGGTCATTCATGTGAGCACGCACCGCGTCATCGACGAGGCTCAGGTCACCAGCGAGCAAATGCCTCGGCTCCAGTGATTCCAGATTGACATGCCGCTCATCTCGGCGAGTTGCTCGCATAACGCGCCGTCGATTCGTCAACGAAACTTCACGAGAAAGGAATCGGTTCATTTCGATTCTCCAAATTTCCCCTGCGGACCCCTTTTGACCGCGATAGCACAAATGGCCAAATTCGACGCAGTTGCAACAGCCATTCCACCATTTTCAACCGGCAGTGGAATTCTATCAATCTAAACGCTGCAGCATTTCAGAAAGTTCACACCAAATCGAGAGATTCAGACACCGCAACACCAGCCTCCACCCCCGACTGTGGTGGGCGTCTTTGCTCAGAGACGATCACACCACCAAGGGTGGCGGACCAAAATTGGAGTTAAGCTGCCAATCTGTTGTACAGAAACCCCTTGTCTTCCCCCGCCGAGTCAGCCCTCAGCCAAGACTTCATCGATGAGTTGATTCAGCCCATCGCCATCGAATTCGTACAGCGTTGCGACGACCGCGAATAGCTTTTTTTCGTTGGGTCTCATGTGGCCATCGGCCGCCATCATCCGAATCATGTCCTTCAGAATTGACGCTCGTTCGGCACGATCTGCTGGCAAGGAAATGTCGACTTTGCGGTGGATCGCGTCCTGCAACGCATCTTCGAATTCGTCGTCCGTGATGCCAAACTCGACCGCTCTGTCCGAAAGCAAACGCAATTCCGCTTCGCTCATCGCCCCATCAGCGGCAGCCATCGCAATCATCGTTCGAAAGTGCTCAGACACGCTCATCGGAATTCCTACTCACGTAACACAAGAAGTTTATGGAATCTGTTTGCACCAATCAGACTAACCACGATCCCATGCCGCCGCTACTGAAATCGCAGTGCAGGTCACTTTCGTAGCAGAGTCGTCGAATCTTACCAGGAATCAGAGCAGTGTAATCAAGCAACATTGACATTCGAGGCCTGATTTCAGGCAGGCTTGATTGCTTTTATGTACTCGACAAATCCGGCGGCCTGTTCTTTCAAACGCTCTGTCAGTTCATCGTCCGCAAGCTTGCCATCCACGAACTGCCGAAAACTGTCTCCGATGAACAAGCGACGAGGATAGAGATGAGCGTTTCGGTAGCCGGCGACTTGCTGAAAATGCTCAACGGACCGCAGGCCTTTAAACTGACCGGCCGCGAGTCCGATAAACGCGCACGGCCGATGATCGAATCCCTCTGGATACGGCAACATATCCACAAACAGCTTCAGGACTCCTGGATAACTTCCGTTGTACTCAGGCACGATAAACACAGCACCGTCCGATTTTAGAAACCGGTCCACGAGCGACTTCACGTTGTCTGGTTGCTCTTTGTAGGCCGTCGGCAGCAGCGCCTCAGCAGGCAGCTCGTTCATATCTAATAAGTCGACCGAAGCGTCGACCTGATGATACGTTTCCACTACTTCGGCTGCGAGTAAGCGAGACAAAGCTCCTTCGCGATTGGTTCCACATACGACGACAATATTCATTAGATTCCCACTGGTTTAGTGTTTTGTTTATTGAGGCGTTGCCGAACTCAACTTCATCGCGAATCGATATGAGTTCGGCACTCTTGCAAGTCAAGCGGTCTGCCAAATCTAACCGCCCACAGCCCACCGACCAAGCCCACGGCACGGCGGCTGTGCCCGCTGCAATCACGGATCGCGAGACGATCGATTCGCTGCCGGACTTGGAAGAAGTCTGCCTAACCGGAACTGGAATTGAGTAGCCGCTAGCACTTCGCTCGCTTCGGCGATCCAGTAGTGGCGCGACCTGCGAACGACTCGACTTTGAGAACTTTGCCGATTGAAGCTGCGTCAATTGGACCAATGGATGGCTGATGGCCAAGGAGCGGTTTTTCAGCTGGCGTCAGTTTCGAGTAATCTCGGAATCAGCGGGAAGTCTATGTGTGGTTTTCGAAGTTTCCTGTC
>JAGQPC010000960.1 GCA_020426925.1 Planctomycetales bacterium
CGATCGTAGGCAGAACTTCGCTCTTCGATCTCAGTGGCCTCTTCTTCAGCAGAACTCCAGCTGCTCAATACTTCACCCAGAATCTCGCTGACCAACTCGTAATTTTCTAGCTCGGCGCGAGCCGCCTTGTTGGCTTCGTCATTGCCTTCTTCGTAGCTGCTTTCGTTGGCTTGATAGAAGAGCAGCTTGCGTTCTGTCTCGCCACGGATGCTCAGATACCGAACGTAGTCGGCAATTGCGTCGATCTCGCCTGCACTCAACGACGCGGAGAACGAGGGCATGGCCGTGCCTTCGATTCCTTGGCGAATGATGCGAGTCAGATCCTCATCGGTGGGTTTTGATCCGATTGGTGTTGACTTGAACTTAAACCAACCAGGACGGAAGTCACGCGGATAAGGATTCAGGAACGACGCGGTCGGCCCTTTTCCATCGCCCGTGATTCCGTGGCAGTGAACGCAATGTTGACGATAGAGTCCTTTGCCAAGCCCGTAGTTATCACGTGTAATCGGACCAGCCGCGACAGCAAGGTTGTCTACATTCAGCACATCACTGACGCCTAGAGCATCATCGGCGAGCATGAACGGTTCGTCTGGTGTCCCGAAGAGTGCTCCCACTAGGTTAGCAACATCTTCCTGTGCAACACGAAGAATCTTTCCGGCATCGTTTTCAATCTTCTTCGTGTAAACTCGGTTCGAGCTAAACGTGGGCTTCCGACTCTCGCAACCAGCAAGAGCGACAAGCGAAGCAACGACAACCAATATGGTCAGTTTGTTTTTGGACATTTGGAGTTAATGCTCACTTAGCGTCGCGCGACGCCGTCAATTAAACATCGAAGCGTTCAGGACAACATTCAGCTCGGTTGTGGAATCAGGCTGAACAGTCAAGTCGAGCTTGCCTTTTTTCCACTTCGTAGGCTGACCGTTTTGTGTCACTTCACCGCTAATGAACTTGGGACGTTCGTGCCAAACTTTGACTGTCAATTCGACGCCGGCGGGAACATTCGGGATCTCAAACGTTCCGTCCGGATTTGTGACTGCAAAGTAGGTGTTGTCTCGGCCAATAAACCACGCTGACATCCAAGGGTGTACGGAACAAGACATCTTCTGGGGAACAGCATCCGCCTTATTTGACTGGAAAATCCCGTTTCCGTTGGCTGGAATCGACTGATTGAAGGACTTGACCTTTAAGTTGTGCCCGAACGGATCGCTGTTGAGCACTTTCATTCGCTGCGCAGTGTGCATCGCGACGACCCGTGTAAGAAACACACAGTTCTTCTGGTCAAAAATGATCTCTTCGGTTGCTGGTGTTTTGGCTGATTCGTGGACCCAAGCATCGGGGACTTTGTCCAAAAAAATCACGACGTCTGCAAGCCCTTTGGTAGCAGAATCGACTGCGATACTCTTGTCGTACACGTTCTCGCCAGTAGAACATTCTGGAGAGACGGTTAGCTGTGTCAGCGCGGGTACTTCGCCATCAAAGGTAAACGTCCCCTTGATCGTTCCGTAGCCTGCCGGACCGGCCAACGCCTCTTCCGAACCACCTTCAGCAGATACGTTCTGCGTCAACCTCTCACGCAACTCGGCCGCGTACGCTGAGTCCGCGGTGAGATTATCTGGCAGATCATCATCGCAACCGACGACGATCGCCAGAATCAGTACTGTAAAAGCTAACTGAAAGAATCTGTTGATCATTTGAAGACCTTACTGCCGAGCTTGAATTCGCCCAGATCGTTTTCGCCGTCCTTGACCGTGATGTCTAGTCGTCCACGTTTGATCGACGTGGTCTTTCCACCAACCTTGGCTTCGTCAATATAGCCAGCCTTTTCATGCCACAGCTGGAGCGTGTGCTTACCAGTTGGCATGTTGGCAATTTCAAAATTCCCGTCAGCGTCAGTGACTGCCATATAGGGATGATCTTTTACGACAAGCCGACCACTCATCCAAGGATGCACATCGCAACGAACCAATGCTGGCAAGGTTTCCGCTTTCGGCAGGCTAACATCAATCGAGTTGTTTGCAGGTATGATGTTGTTTTGTGGTTGGTTCTTCAGCAGCGTCAAAGAAGCATTGTGCGGAACCGCGTCCACGTTCCCGATGACGAGCGTCTGTGAAGTGCGCAGTAAGGTGATGTGAGGCTCGAAGCGACACCCTTTGTTGTCCAATGTGACTTTGTCGTTGTCTGATGCTTTGTAGTCAGGGTGAACTTTCGGTGGTTTTGCGCCGCGTTTTTCGTAGAGGTAGATCACAACGTTTGCAATTCCGCCATTCTCTGAATTGACAACCAATTCCTCTTCTTTTAGGTCTTGCTTGCCACAGAACTGAACGTCTTTTGTCACCTTAATGGCGGACTGAGCAGGAGCCGTCCCATCAAACGTGAATTTCCCTTTCACGGTGCCCCATTGAGCGTTCGCCGTTGAAGTCAGTGCGATCGTGCCTAGCAGTACTGTAGTTACAAGTTTCTTCATCTCTGATTTCTCCTTTGGCGTTTCAATGTTTACGAAACGGCCGGTTGTTGACTTCTGTGAAGTCGGTAGGTGGGAGCTTCGTCGCATATCAGTTGCCAACGATATCCGAAGCACGTGGCGCCGCGGTTCGACATAATGCACCGCTCTATTATACGATCACCAAACCGCCAGGGACATCAGTTGGACGCGGTCTCACCACTGCTCGGCGCAGTCTCCCCAGTAGTTGCGGGTTTCACCATGTCCGCGATATCAGCGCGAGACTCCGTGTAACGGCTATAGTTCATCAATAAGTCGACCAAAGCATCTAACTGCTCGACGCTGGTTCCGTGATACAGTTCCTGCGCGACTCCTGTCGGATACTTTACGTTCACTGGCATCGGGGTGTACGGCAATACCTGCTTCGGGTTTGCGATCCACCGCCGCAAGTAGTCAGGTCGAAGGCGTTTTTCAATAAGAGCCAAGTTCGGTGCCTTTGCTCGGTCGGACGTCTTTGGTGCGTAGCTGCCTACGATGTGACACTGCACACAGTAGTCCGAGCTTGTCACGATATTCATCGCGTGAGCGAAGCGGCCTGTTCCGTTAGGTTTCACGTCCGTTTCGGCCAATTTCGCTTCGTACGCATCCTGCTTTTCATCCAGCCGAACGACATCCGTGCGAGAGCTGTGATCGTACGGATAGGTTGCCCCATCACGTGCAGCGAAGTAGTTGACGAGCGCCGATGCCTCCTTCGATGACATATTGAAATTCGGCATCCGCATGAACGTAGCAGGGCGAATTCGATATGGCTCGAGAAGGAAGTCGTGCATCCAGTCAGCTTGAACCTTGACTCCTTGATCAATCAACGGCGGTGGCAACCAACCCCAAGCTTGCTTCGCGTCGGCACCTGGGTTTACTTCCTTTTCTACTTCGGTCACGCGCGGCAAAAGCATTTTCGCAAAGTCACCGCCAACCGAGGCACGCTTTTTCACAATTGCGGTCGCGGGAATCTCGACCGGAGTGCCCACATCCGCGATTTGGCCATCGAATAGAGAAGGCTTCCAAACGTCAAACATGTGCAAGAACGTGGCGGGATCGAGTTCCGGATCTTCCAGGTCCTCTTCCGTTAACGGGGCACCGTCTTCATCCAGGACCTGCACGAGCCCCGTTGCTGAATCGAGCTGCGGCATTCCGTGGAATTCGCCTGTGATTGTGCCGTGGAACTTGTCAGCTTCAGCCGATGCTGCTAGATCCGCCGACGGATACGACGGAATCATGAACGGGTAGCTGGATTCAGGGTCCGACTGTGAAACTTCAATTGCACCGGGCTCAGCCGTAACCGTCCAAGTTTCAGGCTCAAGTAAATGGCAGCCAGCACAATTGTACTTGTCGAGCACTTTTTTACCGGCGATCATCGCCGCAGCTCGGTCGTCAGGTTTGTAGACAAACTGAGATGCAGGAGGCTCCGCGACTAGCCCAAGCACGAACGTGATCACTGCTTCACGCTCTTGGTTCGTGAACGGGAACAGTGGCATGCGAAGCCGATCATTGTAGGAGTCTTTACTGCTTGCCTTCTCGTAGTCGTAGCTGCGTGGCTCTTTCAGTTTTTGCCAGATGAATCCTTCTCTCTCATGGTGATGCATCTTTTCCATGTAGAACGATTCGTCAAAGTCATCAGCCACGTGTGCGCCGGTTTGGTCGTGACTTTCACCATCGCCTTCGTGCGATTCCTCGTCGTCTGCATCATGGTCGCCGTTCGATTCAGCGCTGTCGTGCGATCCAGCTCCAACACCATGATTCCCATGTCCGTGGTGGAGGTATTCGGCGATGTGCTCAAATGCGAGTTTCGAAGAATCTTTGAGCCCCCAATCGGCCAAAGCTGCACCAATTGGTTTGGCATCTTCAAAGCCGACGACATCGTGACACGCATAGCAGCCGTATTTGGCGATCGACTTCTGACCGATGTAATGGAGCATTCGCTCGGTCGACAATTCGCCGCTTGCAAGTTCCGCTTCTGCACCTTTTAGTGTCGTCGCGACTCGTTCTGGGATTTGCCCTGCTTCGACAGCGTCTTCAGCCTGTCGCGTATACATTTTTGTCTTCAAGTGTTCGAGCACCAGGGCTTTCAAGTCGTCTTGATTCACACCCAGGTGTTCGCGTGTTTGCTCGCCGGGCTCCCATCCATGCTTGTCGCTCAACAAGTACGCTGCGATGTCAGCAGCTGGATCGACAACAGTTCCATCGGCTTGCTCAATAGGATCGAGATACAGATTAGGCATCTTCGTGCGAGCGTGGTAGTTCGTTGGTGACTTGAGCCACGTGTACAACCACCGCTTCGCGCTTGGTGTGTCGTCTACTGCAAATTTGTCCCCGATTCCTGTGAGGTTCGGGCCTTGATCATCCTTTGCGTTCGGGAAGTCGGCATGCTGGTGGCAATTCAAGCAGCCTCGCAATTCAAACGCCAACTTGCCGCGCTCGACCATTTCCGGGTCTTCCCAGTCTTCGTCCAAAACTGGAGCGTCAATCGCGTCCATCTGTTGACTCGTGGTCAGCAGGTATTCGGTAATTCCAAGAATCTCAACCGGCTCGTAACGCTTCGCTAATTCAAGCGCCGCAGGGTCGGACTGTAAGTGATCCCAGTGCCCGAAGAAGCGAGGCATTTTTGTCGATTTGCGGAAGTTTTGCGGATCGCGGATCCAGTCGAACAAGAACTTCTTGCCGACTTTGCTTCCGACGTATCGCAAGCTTGGGCCCACTTTTGTCAGCTGGCCAGGATAGTCGACATCGTCGAGGACACTGCCCATTTTGTGCGACACTGCGGTCAACGTCGGCTCATCGGCTTTCGCGTCGTCAGTGATGAATTCTCGCAGTTTATGCCGAACATCATCGAGTTCCGGATGCTTAATCAACGTCTCGACATAACCCTGAACATCGCCAGGCAGGCTTGTGAAGGCATCGTCTGCTTTGACTTGAGCGGCTGCGGCAAAGTAATTTGGTTCCAGTCGCAGGTCAGGCCCGATCCGATCAGGACCTTTATACCCATTGATTTCGTGACAGCCGAAACAGCCATATGAGCTGATCAGGTCATAGCCGTGCATCAGCTTCGGTGCGGGACCGTCGGGGAATTTTGGACTTGCTGCCAACTCGACGACTTCGTGGTGGCATTTCAGGCAAGAGCTTTCTGCAAAGCGTTTGGGAAACATTGGATAGATCCAGTGGTGGTTGTTAAACCAGCCATGTTCTTTCGTCCACTCCTCACCTTGCTCGGGATTATTTGGCGTGTGCGACACCCATTTGAATTGAGTCGCCGATCCTTGCCCTTCGTGGCAAATGCTGCAGCCAAACGTCGCCAACTTGTGCGGGCTTAGCGAGCCAACAAACAAGTCAAGTCGTGGGTGCGTGCTGAACGGGTGCGGGAGCCCTCTTCGCACGATCAGCGTCAGCGACTGGCCCCACGGCGCAGCTGGTCCCAGCAGTTGCTGTTCAACGTTGATCGGGGCCTGAATTTCATCCGCATTGATGAAAGTAATGACGTCGCCGGGCTGGAGACCGACAGCCTCGTTTTCGACACCTATTTCGCTAGCCACAACGGGCGATTTTGCGGCGATCGATTCGGCAATTACGTTTCGAATCGTTACGTCGTTTGGATGAACGAGCCCTTTGTCAGCAAGCTCCAACCCATAGACGGCCAGCAACGGCTTGTCGCTGTCGGCAATATCGGTCGGCTTCTCTTCAGGAAGGGTTAGCTGGATCTGGATTTCGTGCTCAGATTCGTAGGCCGGTTTGATGGCCGAACCGGGCTGAGTCTTTTCCATGTTTTGATGGCACGTTGTGCATCGATCGAATCGAGTGACCTGGCCGAAACTTCCATTCGTTCGCGTCAGACCTTTGGTCCAGCGGTTGTCTGGCTTGAGAGGTCCGCCAAACGCGTCAAAAATCGGTAGCTCCAAAAAGCTCTTGCCAAGGTTTGAACGTCGCTCGTTTGCCGCAGTTGCCAGCCGATTATAGTCGGCCTGAGCGTCGTCGAGTTGAGTGCGAATCGCGGCTTCTGATGCGAGCATCCCAGCTTGGGCCTGCTGCAGCTTGATGCGGTAATCGGTTTGAGCCTGCGTTTCGATCGTCAGCTCGTCACGAACCTTGCGTTGTTCGGCTACGATCTGGCGCAATTCGGCAAGTCGTTCTTCGGGATACGAATCGCGAATTCCGATGTCGTAGTCGGCTCGGACCTTGTCGAATTCAGCAGCGGCAAATTTTCGTTCACCTGAGATTTTCTTTTCGGTATCTTTCGCACGCTTGACGGTCTTCTCAACTCGTGCCATTAACTTAACGCGATTTGCAGCGTTCGCATCTGAATCATCGCCAAACGCGTCGTACATTCCGATCAAGCTGCCCTTCAGTGATTCTTCGCTTTCGTGCAAAGTCGAAACGAACGCGTCAAATGCCGCTTTGTCTGGGGCGGCCGCGAGTTCGGCTTGAAGCTGCTCGTGAAGTTCGTTGATTTTAGCGGTAACGTCGAGGCTTAACTGGGCGTCACGGCGCCACTCTGTTAACGTCGTTTCAATTCGCCGATTTTCACGCTGATAGCCCTTCCATTCGCGATAGTGATCGGCGGCGAACATCCAAATCGTCGCAATCAACATCACCAACGCTGAACAACCGAATACACGGTGCAACGTCATTTGGTTGTATTTGGTATTTTCGCCTGCAGGCATTTGGGCGGCTCCGAGTTAACGCAAATGTGCTTTCTTGCGATTTGTGCGACTTAAAGGTTTAGCAGGTATTCCGGAATTGCGATCAGGTACTTCAAGTTAAAAGACCAACGCAAAACCATCTTGATTGGCAGTAAGGCCATAAAGAGCAGAAGGTTCGACATCACCATGAAGCGAATGAATCCCATTCGCACGAAATACTTTTTCAAAACGGTCAACGCCATGACCGGCGGCAGCACAATAAAATAGCCTGCTACAACGACGATCCCAGGCAGTTCGCGATAGATGATCATCAGTACTTGCTGGAAGGTCGTGGCATCTTCAGCAGCCTTGGGCATTCCACGATCCAGCAGGTTCACCCAAAACATCTGAGACAAGTCGACGTTGTTCAGGGCCTCAACTTTATGAGCATCCCAGTACTCGAACGGCCCAAACAGGTTCCAGTTGGGGCCTCGAAGGAACGTACCAAGAACAATAAGAACGACCCACAGTTCGATAAAACCAATTTGGAAAATCGAATAAGCGAATCGTCGCTCTTTGATGGTGTAATAACCGTTGCCAGCTTTATTGAAATCCAAGAACGGAATCGCCATCAAGCCGCCCACAACAAGGCTCGGCAAAACAACTCCGGCCATCCACGGGTCAAAGTAAACCAGCATTTCCTGCAGCCCCAGGAAGTACCATGGAGCCTTGGAAGGGTTAGGTGTTTTCACAGCACTGGCGGGTTCTTCCAAAGGAGCTTGCAACGCGATCGCCCACAGAATCAACACCGCTGTCATGACGATCATGCAGATCATCTCGGTGTAGACTAAGTCCGGCCAAACCAAGATCTTTTCGTCGTCCAGTTTTTCAAGCGGCGGAAGGCCCTGCTCTTTTCGGTTGTCGTTTTGCACGGCTCGATACGCCGACAGCCAGGTAAAGAAGCCCAGCAGGTAAACCATCATGACGATCGGCACGTTGTCGG
>JAGQPC010000961.1 GCA_020426925.1 Planctomycetales bacterium
GTTAGTTGGCGATGACGTCGACGTCGGTGTCGTTGTGAATCCCGAAAACGGAGCGTTTATCGTTCATGTTCCTGACGTTCCTGATGGAGCCGTCAAGCCGTTGACGGGGATTCAAATTGAGTCATCGTCGCCAATTTTTGTTCCGGGAGCCGAACACGTTGGAACGCTCGACGGACCATTTGATTCGCTGACGTTGACTCAACTTGTGAAACGCGACTCTCGCGGGTTTTCGACAATCAACTTTGGACCAATCCTCCGACCAGGAGTCGGCGCGGACGAAGTCGAAAGCTTGATTCAGGTGACCGGAACTTTCGATGGCGGAGCCCCGATCGCTTCGTTCAAGATCGCCGAATTCAAAGTGGTTCCTGAACCAACATGTTCTGTCTTGCCGTTCGTTGCCGCTGCTGCCTGTGGCATCGCTCGCAGACGACCACGGCGAGATCCGTGCCAATGAGAATGAGCACGTGAAGTTAAATCTGGCCAGCTCTATGCGTGACCGAAACATTACTAGTTTTCGGTCACAACGGATCCATTTAATGCTCGGGGGCATGATTCGTAATGGAGTCATCATGTTTGTTCATCTTCCATCTGTAAATCGATTTTATTTTGCGGTCGTTGCGTTACCGTTTGTGGCTTCGAGCTCGTTCGCTCAAGTGACGGGCTATTTGGACTACAATCCCGCGTCTGGTTCACTGGCGTTTGTCGATCTAGCGGGCGACGATCCAGTGACCACTATGAAAATTGTTTCGGTCGACGGAGTGTTTACGGGCACGCGGCCAGAAGCATCGACACCGTTTGATCTTTTTGACAAACATCGATTCTTTACTATCACGCCAAATGGACTAAAGGCAGAGACGTTCGGTCCGCTGATGGCAAGAGGCCTTAATCCAAATGACTTGGCCAACGATTTGTGCCTGGAAGGAACGCGAACGGATCCCGGCGCCGAAGGGATTTCTCACCTGGGGAACATTGCGCTACGTGCTGGTAATGGAACTTGGCCACTGCAAATTGGCAACTGCCCAGCCGTGCCGGTAGTACCAAACGTTATGCCTGACTCGACGATTTCGTACTTAGACTACGATCCCGAAACGGGCACACTAACCTTTGATGATCGCCGAGCAGACGATCCGGTAACCACGATCGAGATCGTTTCGAAGCAAGGCGTGTTCACAGGAGCACGTCCATCAGCATCGACTTTGTTCGACATCTATGAAAAGCACCGATTCTTTACCATTACACCGTTTGGCCTCAAGCCAGACCAATTTGGCCCGCTGATGGCGACGGGACTTGACGCGGAAGTGTTGGCGAGTGATTTGTGCCTCGATGGCAGTCGGACGCAAGCGAACCGCGGTGCTGACTCAGCCCTTGGCAATGTTGACCTACGCGTCGGAGATGGAACTTGGCCAATTCAGATAGCTCAATGCCCTGCGGTTCCACATGTACCGCGAGTGACAATTGACCCGATCGATTTCTATTTGGATTACGATCCTGCGACAGGCGCACTGTCGGTTGACAGCACAAGTCAACGACTAAATGCAATCGTCTTACGAACAGTTCAAACTCCGTTGTTCACCGGAAATGCTCCTGACCTTGTCGACGACCGGGATCCACTTCGGGAAACTTTGATTTTTGAACCTCGCCTTTTCTCATTCGGCGATGTCAAGGGATACGACACTCTAGACGTAGGGCCGATCGTTCCAGCAGATGCTGACCCGAAATGGCTTGCTAGTGTTCTTTGCTATCGAGCCCGCACGGCCGAAGGTGGTGAAACAGGACCGTTGTACCTTCGAACCGGTGGCGAGATCTTTCCCGTTTCGTGCGATTACAAAGTACAGGCCGCGCAGGTAACACCAGACGTGCTCGATGACATCGTCAGTGATGACGTCGACGTGGGAGTTGTTGTTGAACCGGACAGCGGCACGCTGATTGTTCACGTGCCAGAAATCCCTGACGGAGCGTCGAAGCCGTTAACGCGAATCACAATAGAATCGGATTCGCCGATCTTTGTTCCTGGGGCTCAGCTTTCCGGAGTTCTCGATGGGCCGTTTGACATTTTGACAGAGCAGCGTCTTTTGAAGAAAGATTCAACTGGTTTTAGTACCGTCAACTTTGGACCAATTCTCCGACCCGACGTTGAAATATCGGAAATTGAACGAGCGTTGCATGTGTCCGGTTCGTTTCTTGGCGGCGGTCTAGTACAAAACTCGCAAGTCGCTGATTTACGATCCGTCCCGGAACCTTCGGCAGCTGGCTTAGTGCTGGTGACAGCATTTCTACTTCTGTTCAGTCGAAGAACGTCCAATCGGTTGAGCCGTCGCTGATAAAGAGGCCCCAAGAAACAACGCCGTTTGGTTCGCAATGCCTCATTATTTTGGCTGAGCGACCAACGTTAAACTGCCTTTACGGGCTCCCGATGTTAGAATCTAGGCTGAACATCGGGAGCCTATTGCAAAGAGAGTAGTCATGGGGCGTATGAGATCGTTTGATAAATGCCGGAACTCGCGCATCGATTGCGAGCAACGGAAGTTTGAATCTCTGGAAACACGGACGCTGCTTGCGGCCGACCTCGTGATCAGCGAGCTGATGGCGAGCAACCGAGCGACGCTCGACGACGGCAACGGGCGTTCCTCCGATTGGATCGAAATTCACAATCGAGGCGATGAAGCTGCTGACCTATTGGGTTGGTACTTGTCGGATGATGCAGAAGACCTGACGCGGTGGCAATTTCCCGATATCCAAATTGGTGCGGACAGTTTCCTGATCGTGTTCGCTTCCGGATACAACCAAATCGACCAAGATGGTTTTGTCCACACGAACTTCAAACTTTCAGCTCGCGGCGAATCGGTTTCGCTTGTCGATCCAGCAAACTCAGTAGTTGACCAAATCACTTTTGGCGAACAGTACACTGACGTGTCGTACGGGATCGACGCGTCTGGAGGCGACAAACTTGGCTACTTCGATCCAGCAACTCCGGGAACGGCCAACGGAAATGCCAAGTCCGGCGTCACCGAATCGACTGTTGCTGTATCTAGAAACAGCGGTGTCTTTACCGATTCGTTTTCTGTCGAGCTAACTTCAGACGCCGCCGGTGGGACGATCATGTTCACGTTGGACGGAAGCGTGCCGAACGGAGCCTCGTTCATGTACTCGCAGCCGATCACCGTGACGAAGTCAATACAGATTCGTGCTCGCGTGCAAGAAGCCGGAAAGGTCCTCGGCCCGATCACTACCGTCAGCTATTCAAAGCTGGCTGCTGACGTTGCAGGATATCAATCGGACATTCCTGTCATGGTATTGGACAACTACGGCGCCGGTGACATTCCCAATACGGGATGGAATCAAACCAACACTGGCATTCACCAGTTGCCTCGACAAGCAGCGAACATCATGCTGTTCGGAGCGAATGAAAACGGTTCGCAGCTTACGGCTGACGCAGATCTGTCTTCACGAATCGGCGTTCGGATCCGAGGTGCATTCTCGTCGACGTTTGCCCAGCCAGGCTATTCCATGGAAGCGTGGACCGATCATGCAGATGTGGATCGCTCGATTTCTCCGTTAGGAATCGCGTCCGATTCGGACTGGGTTTTATACGCACCCAATCCTCAATACGACGAAACGCTCATCGACAATTCGTTCCTATTTGAGCTGAGTAATCAGATGGGCCAGTGGGCGCCTGAAGTCCGCTATGTCGAAGCGTTCGTCAACGATGACGGCGGCGACGTGACCATGGACGACTACGCCGGGATCTACGTCATCACGGAAAAGGTCAAGCGAACGCCCGATCGAATCGACTTTGAAGAATTCGCGTTGGACGGAACGAGCGGCGGTTGGTTGCTCGACATCAACCGCATGGACCCGATCGCCCTGGATGGCACTCCGCCCAAGAACTTCCACACCGCAGGACCAGACGGCCGCTTACGCACGGAGCGAGACTTAGACAATTCATCCAGTGTGGGCGACGATATTCCTCGGCAATACAACGCCTACATTAATTACGACGACCCCAGCGGCCTCTCGATCAATCCCGTTCAGCGTGATGCGATTTCCAATTGGTTCGACAAGATGGAAACGGTTTTGTACGGCCGAGCGGAAGGTGTCGAGTGGGACGATCCTGTCAACGGATATGTGAAACACATCGACGTCCAAAGCTTCATTGACTATTTCATTTTGAACGACATTTCGCACAACGGAGATGGGTTGCTGATTTCGTTGTGGATTTACAACTCCGATCCGAATGGTGATGGCAAGTTGAAGTTTGGCCCGATCTGGGACGCCGACCTGGGCAGTTACAGCGGCGTTGCGACCACCGAACTGATGCGTCGGAAAACGGAGCTGTGGTACGGGCAATTGTTCAGAGACCCGAATTTTGAATTGCAGTACTCTGAACGCTGGCAAGAGCTGCGGCAGTCGGTTCTCAGTGACGAAAACATGTCGCGCACGATCGATTCGCTCTACGAGCAGATCGGTGATCAAGCAGCAACGAGATCCCGCGTTCCCAACTGGCGAACCAGACTCGATCGGATGCAAACATGGCTGTCGCAGCGAGCGGCGGCGATTGACGAATTGTTTGTTCCGACTCCTACGCTAAGTCAGAACGGAGGCGAAGTCTCCAGCGGGTTCGAGCTCGATATTCTCGCCAGGACTGGCGAGATCTACTACACGCTCGATGGCTCCGATCCGCGACAGGCAGACGGACAAGTGTCCCCGAACGCATCTAAGGTCGAAGTCGCACCGATTCCAGTCGTCGAAGTTTTGGCGCCGGCGAGCGTCATCGTCCCGGACGATTTAATCGATTCGATGATCGGGACCGAGTGGACGTCGCCCGATTTCGTCGAAGGCGCGGCCGGAGAAACCTGGATCAACACGCAAACTGGTGTCGGCTATGACGACCGAAACACGTACGATCCGCTGTTTGCAATGGAATTGGCGGAGTTCACTAATCTGTCGATGTACGTGCGAATTCCGTTTGAAATCACGCAGGAACAGTTGCCGGCGCTGAAGCAGTTGGTGCTGAACATACAATACGACGATGGTTTCATCGCGTACATTAATGGGACGGAGGTAGCCAGAAGTAACGCTCCAGGAAACGTTGGCGATCCAGTACCGCTAACCGAACGCGCTACTCAGTCAAATCGAGCCCGCGCCGGCGAGTTCGAGCCGTTTTACCTGCAAGATGTCTCGCTCCATGTCGGCACAAACTATCTCGCGATTCAGGGCCTGAACCGTTCACGTACTGGCGGTGATTTGCTAATCCGCCCTGAGTTGTTCGGTGTAGCAGTTGTCTCGCCGCCGATTATTCTTCGCGAGCCAACGATCGTAACCGCTCGAGTATTGGATGACGACAAGTGGAGTCCCGCTGCAATGGCCGAATTCACAATCGCCGGTCGACACGAAAACGATCTTAATGCCGATGGAGAAATCAATTCATTGGACATTGATCGACTTTGTGCAGCGATTCGGGCCAACGAAACAGCTTTCGATTTGAACGACGATGCGACAACCGATCGACGCGACCTTGAATACTTCATTCGAGAACGATTGAACACAGTCA
>JAGQPC010000962.1 GCA_020426925.1 Planctomycetales bacterium
TCGTTTCGATTTCGCACAACGGCTACATCAAACGTACGCCGACCAGCGTCTACCGTGCTCAGCGTCGAGGAGGCAAAGGGCTAAAAGGAGCGAAGACCGAGGACGAGGATCCGATTGAACATGTCTTCGTCGCCAGCACGCACGCTTATCTTTTGTTCTTCACGAACATGGGCAAAGTGTACTGGCAAAAGGTCTACGACTTACCGCAAGGAAGTCGCGACAGTCGCGGCCGAGCGGTCGTGAATCTTTTGAATTTGGATCCAGGTGAAAAAATCGCTGACTGCCGAGCTGTCCGTGATTTCGACTTGCCCAGTCATTTTCTGATGATGGCGACCAAGAGCGGCCTGGTAAAGAAAACGCCTTTGGAAGCGTACAGCCGTCCAAAGAAAGGCGGCATCATCGCGATCAAGCTTCGCGAAGACGATGAGCTAGTCGACGTCGTCGTAACAAAGCCGGGCGATGAAGTCATCCTGTCAACGGCTTCAGGTATGGCGATTCGATTTAACGAATCAGACGCTCGATCGATGGGTCGCAACACCAGCGGCGTGAAGGGCATCAACCTGGGAAAAAGCGATCAACTTGTCGGAATGGTTGTCGCCGATCCGGAAAGCACTTTGCTAACCGCAACAGAAAACGGCTACGGCAAACGCACCAACTTTGGACCGAACTCCGCAGCCGATGGTGACGACGATACCGGTGAAGATGAAACCTCCTCGTCCGCTCGCTACCGAACTCAACGCCGAGGCGGCAAAGGAGTTCGCGATATCAAAACGACGGCTCGTAATGGCAAAGTTATCGGCATCTGCCGCATCGATGACGACGACGAAATCATGATGATGACCAGCCGAGGCAAGTTGCAGCGGATCCGAGCTGCAGACATCGGTGTCATTGGTCGGAACACGCAAGGCGTCCGCATCATGAGCTTGGACGAAGGCGACACATTGACCGCTGTCGTTCGCGTGCCAAAAGAAGAAGGGGATGATGACGGTGAAGACGGTTTGCCTTCAGATGATGCTCCAAAATCAGAAGATTCGCCATCGCCTGAATCGGATTCGCCTGAGTCTGCGGCTGCTGAAACGGCTGATGACGAGCCAGATGCAGAAAATGAATCTGGCGACAACGACGCGTAGATAACTGCGGTAGAACTTCGTTAGTCGCGTATGCTTCCTCCATCCACAAAAAGTTCCCCTTGAGACAACATCCATTATGATTCGCAATCTAATCATTCTGTTTGCATTGACGGTTCCCGCTTCAGCTTTCGCGGCCGAGCGAAGTTCAGACTGGCATCAGTTCCGAGGCCCAGATCGAACCGGACTATCCTCCAGCACAAATCTGCTGACCGAATGGCCAGAAGGCGGACCCGAACTTGTTTGGAAAGCTGCTGGAGCAGGCCGAGGATATTCGAGCGTCGTTTTCTCGAATGGGCGATTGGTCACGATGGGTGACGCCCCTTCGACTGCTGAAGACAAGGACGAATATCTCCACTGCTTCGACAATGAAACCGGAAAACAAATCTGGCAAGTGCGGCTCGGCAAACCGTGGGCCGAAGGACCGGACGATTGGCAAAGCTCACGATCGACGCCAACGATCGACGGATCACGAGTCTACGCGTTGACCGCTCACGGCGATTTGGTTTGTTGCGAAATGAGCAACGGTGCTGAAGTCTGGCGAAAAAACTTGAAAGACGACTTTGGTGGAAAGAAAGGCGATGGCTGGGGATACAGCGAGTCGGTATTGATCGACGGTGATCGTCTGATCTGCACTCCCGGTGGAACGGAAAACACAATGGTCGGTCTGAACAAATCAAACGGAGAACCGATTTGGTCCTGCGTTCGCGAAGACGACCGCGGCGCCGGTCACGCATCGATCGTGATCAGCAACATTGGTGAAACCAAAGTCTACGTGACAACCACCGCGTCAGGAGCATTGGGTGTTCGCGCAACGGACGGCGAACTGATGTGGAGCTATGAAATCGACCAAACAACCGCCGTAATTCCGACTCCGATTGTTCGAGGCGACTTGGTGTTTTTCACCGCCGGCTATGGCCGAGGCGGCGCGTTGCTCAAACAGATTCCTGCGGCCGATGGAAAAGTCTCGATGGAAGAAGTCTATCCGTTGAATCAGGATCTGCAAAACAAGCACGGCGGAGTCGTTTTGGTTGGCGATTACCTATACGGCGACACTGATTCGCGCGGCATGCCCTACTGCGCCGAACTCATGACAGGCGACAATCGCTGGAAAGAGCGAGGAAGTGGCAAAGGGTCCGCCTCCGTCACTTACGCCGACGGGCACTTGTACATCTGGTACAGCAGCTCGGCCACAATGGTGCTCGCAGAAGCAACGCCAGAGCGATACGAAGAAATCAGCTCCTTTACAATCGAAGACGAAAGCCAACGTCCCGCTTGGGCGCATCCAGTCGTATTCGAAGGCAAGCTTTACTTGCGAAAAGACGACACGATCTACTGCTACAACGTGAGCAAGTGATGCGCGGGCACCAGCGCTGGGATTGCTCGTTTACAACAATCAGCAGGCGTAAGTTGAGATGCCCAATGGCTTTTTCCGTTGATGACGACGAGTTCCAGGTCGATGAGGCAACGCTTACAGGAATTCTCCCAGATCCTTATTGGTGCGATACCTACAACAAAGGTAATGGGAAGGCGATGTTTTGGTATTTGACGATTAAGGCAAAAGAGCAACTGATTGACGGAGATTTGGAATCGCCAATGCTGCTGCATCAGAATGTGCCGCTTGTGCACCAGAACTGGCGGTCTGTCGGAAATGATACGTTTACGTGGAATGCGTCAGATGATGTTGACGCCCATCTTTACACGTTCGAGTCTGATGTTGTTGCAGTTGGAGAACTGCGTTTCGGTAAACGTGAAGGTCTCAATGTGCCCATCAGGTGGCAAGGTGAAACAGAGACGTTTTGCAGTACGTTCTCGGTTGAGACTCAGGTGATTTTCACCGGCATAAAAGTTCGCGGAAGCGAGAGGGATACCGACGGTACTACCAGAGCTCGCTTGGCAAGCTGTTTTGACATCAGCAATCTTGTGCAGAATGATTTGCGAGTTGAAGACTTCGCGTATGAAAGCGGTGTAAGGGTCGCGATGTCACTGTTCGTGCCACGTCCGTAAACCTTGGGTGAAGCCAAACGCAAAGCAACTTCAGCCGTAGTCCATAGAGGCCGCGCAGGCAAGTTCGGACAACGTGGTCATGAAACAAAGCTTAACGCACGCTACAGCAACTCGCCATCTGAAACGGCAAGACGATGTGCTTGGCGAGTTGATTCGTCGCGTTGGTCCGTGCATGTTGCAAAAACAAGGTGGAACGTTTCAGCTGCTGGCGCGTTCGATCCTTTCTCAGCAAATATCGACGGCTGCGGCTCGGACGATTCGGCAACGACTGATGCGGCAGATGCCGAATGGACGTATTTCGGCGTTGCGTGTCGTTGAGTTAACCGACGATCAGTTTTCCGCAGCAGGAGTCTCACAGCAGAAACGTTCATACATCAGAGATCTGGCACATCGTGTTGTCGACGGACGAGTCAATCTGCGTCGACTTGCTCGCGCCGACGACAACGAAGTCATCGCTGAACTTACACAAGTAAAAGGGATCGGCGTTTGGACGGCGCAAATGTTTCTGCTGTTTGGTCTGGGCCGACCTGACGTTTTTGCTCCAGACGATCTCGGCCTGCAAAACGCCATCAAGGCTTTGTACGAAAAACCAAAGGCCGATCGCAAGAAGATCGAATCCATTGCCGTCAAATGGGCTCCCTATCGAAGCGTTGCATCGTGGTATCTGTGGCGGTCGCTGGACGGAACGTAAATCTCAGAGTCATAGAATATGTCTGAATCTGCGCCTGACCGGTGAGTACTTCGACGCGACGCTTTACCTGATCATGATCGCCACGAACCGGTTGCGGCGGGACCTCCCAAAGACGTGCCGTGCCATCACGACAACCAGAAATCAGGCGACCGTCTGGGAGAAACTTCAAATCGTAGACATAGCCAGAATCCCGCTTGGCGAGGCCGAAATCTGTGACGTGCGGTCGCACGTTGGCATCCAATAAAACGTTCGCGGGCTGCAGATCCCGGTGGACGATTCCCGCTTGATGGGTGTGGTGCAATGCGTTAGCCAGCGAAACGCAAAACTCGACCGCTTCGGTTTCTGTAAAGACATGACGGGTCAGGTACTCGTCCAGCGTCATTCCCTCGATGAAGTCGCTGACGATGAAGGT
>JAGQPC010000963.1 GCA_020426925.1 Planctomycetales bacterium
ACGGAGCACCAAATGGAACTCAAACCCTTGCCCACGCAGAGCGTCCTGGCGACAAAGGGTTGCACGGAGATATTCACATCGATAGTGGCGAATCTTGGACACTTAATAAGCTGCTGCAAGTGGCAACGCATGAATTCGGCCATGCGTTGGGACTTGATCATGCCAACGGGGATGTCGTCGATGGCAATTGTCCAGCCAGCTTCTTTGCGATTATGCACGCGTGTGTAGGAGGAGGCGGTACGTGGCAGTTCAATGGTTCCGAAACAGCATACCTGGCTCCCGACGACATCAACGGAATTCAATCACTCTACGGCGCTGGATTGGGGTACGTGTTGAATCTCGGTGGAATCATGAATGTCTACGGTACTAATCAAAACGATACTTTGACCGTCAATATCGAAAACGGAAACGTCACGGTGTCGACAGCCGATGGACGATCCTTCACGCGAACTGTGGCAGGAATTACGGCCATAAATCTCCATGGAATGGATGGGTATGATACGCTCCGAGTGGAAAAGAATTCTGGCATTCCGATTTACATGTTTGGCGGAGGATTTGACGATCGGTGCGAGATTCAAGCGAATGGTCGTGATTGGAGCCAATCGGCTGGTAAGGTGACATGTTGGAGCGGGAACGGATACGACAAGGCTTACATCTACGATTCAGGATCCAACAACGTCCATACATACCAGGTGAACGGGGCAGCCGGTTTGGGAATTGAAATCGGGCCGGGGACGCGAATGGAGTACGACGGATCCGTGGAAGAGGTTCATCTGATCACAGGTACGCAAGCGGATACAGTTAACGTTTGGAATACGTCGTCAACCGCGAATGTCTTTTTGAACAACGCGAACGGGCACGATACGATCAACGTGGGTTCAGGATTTCGGTTGCAGCCGATTCAAGGGAGAATTACTGTGGCCTTTCCCGAACCAGGAATTCCAACTCCGGGAACGTACTCGTTGAATCTCAACGATGCAGCCAACCCTTCTAGCCCTAATTCCATCATCGAAACTGGGCAATGGTCAGATTCCACGGGAATTCGCAACGCCGCACCAGCAACAGTTAGTTGGTTCGATCGTCCTGGTTCGATTGTGACGTATACAACAGGAGCGAATCGATCCGTTGTCGACGTAAGACGGAATTTCACTGGCCTCAATCTTACCAGCTCTGGTGGCGACGATGTGATTTATATTGGGGAAAACGGGTTTGGCATGGATGTCATCAAAGCCAATATTTCAGTCAGTGCTAAGAACGGTGCTCCGGAGATCACGCTCGCCGACACGGGCCAACAGGGTCGTGATCGAAGCATTCGCGTTTACGATCATTTGAACGGATTGTTTCAAGCCATCGGCGGCATGGGGCCGGCAACGATTTATTATCAAACTCCCAAAAGCATCCTGCTGCAGCTGGGAATTGGCAATGATACATTAGCAATAGACGACGATCTTGATTGCGACTTCATCGCCTACGATACCGGCGGCAACGATACGTTTCAATTGAACGGAATTGACTCGGCGTACCTGGTTTTCTCAAACGATCCCTTCCAGCCCAATCGGACTCAGACTCGCCACTATTCGCTTTCGTTGGCTGGAGATGTCGGTGGATTTGACACTTTGCGTATCAATGATCGAGGCATGGTGGACCGGCAGGATTACGAACTTACGGCTGATCGCTTAGAGCGAAAAGATGTCGACTTTCCACTCGGCGAGGGACTAATCCTGCAGTATGCCAAAATGAAGTCCGTCGAATTGCTAACAAACGATTTAGACAACGTGGTTCGAATTTACGGGACATCACCTGATGTGCCCAACAATTCACAAACGACCGTAAGAATGGGCGGCGGCAACGACTATCTTCAAGTTTATCCACGAGACGAAACGGGTGTTCCAACGATTCTTAGCAAGATCGGAGTGTTTGGAGAAAGTGGGACAGATTCGTTTTACGTCGAAGATTACTTCAACACGCTCGGATCCGAGTGGAACTTTAGCAATCCGTTTGGTGCGTCGACGCAGAACATTTCGGTCGCTGGTGGCGAGTTAATGGGCGTCTATCAAGACATCGAGTACATCTTCGCGCGGGGATCACAGGGAAATGACGTGTTTAACGTCCATAGTTACCAAACTCCCAACAATCTTCTGATATTGGGTCAGGAAGGAAACGATCGCGTCCACATCACGCAGGAGTCGATGAACGTCGTACCTAATATCAACAGCATCTATTTTGGATTCGATGGTGGGGCGGGCATCGACGGCGTTTGGCTGCATAACGAATCTGCACCAGGTGATTGGACGTACACGGGTGACGTCGATCGTTTGTTGGCGGAGCGACTCGAGCCGACTCACAGCTTATTACTAGAATTTGGTGAAAACGAGTACCTGCAAGTCAACGGGCATAATGGGGACTTGGTCGAATATGGAGAGGCACCTCCCTATATTCCTGCAATCGATGAAGTTTTTGCGGCGGTTCGAAACGGCGTTGCGAATCCCGAATTCGATCTAAATGCCGATGGATTCGTGAATCAAGCGGATGCAAACTTCTTGATTCATGACATACTCATGACCAATTTTGGGGATGCGAACCTTGACCGAGTTTTTGACAGCTCAGATTTGGTGCGAATCTTCCAAGCGGGCGAATACGACGATGGAATTGGCGGCAACTCGACGTGGATCGAAGGCGACTGGAACGGAGACGGAGAATTCGACTCGAGCGATCTTATTCTCGCGTTCCAAGCAGGATGGTACGAACGATAGGCACATGCTGTTGGAACACTGTGCATGTCTCCGCGCAGGAGTCGAATTAGCGGGCCGCGTTCACCCTTATCTTGCCGTCACATCGGTGAGCTTACCAAACTGCAAGTTTCGCACGGCGTATCCAACGTGCGACGCATTTTCGTTCTTCTGCGTTGTGGGTTCAGCTAAAAACGTCGACGCAGCTTACGCGCCCAGGACGGTTCGGCTCGCGAGCGCCCATCGAACCTGCGTCCATTTGTGGCGCACGTAGTCAATCGACGAGGAATCGCGACTTAGCGTTTGGCACGTAATGCGTGACAAACCTGGTTGAGACCTTCGCTGTGGACTAACATTTTCGCGCTTCTGTTGCGCACTTCTTGATCCACCGACTGCGCTTCAAATCTGCATACTCATCGCGTCGCAATTGCCATAAACCGCAAAGTCGCGAATTGCATGAATGACGAATAGACAGTTTGCACTTGGCAATTAGGCTGGAACGCCAGGGGGACGTTCTTAAATGCGGAGCGTCAATATGCTAAATCGCCAAATCGTGTGTTCGTTTCTTGTCGTTGTGTTTTCTTCAAGTGTCTCGCACGCGATGCTCGTGCTGGATCAGGAGAACGACTTTGTTTCCGCAGTTGGTTCGACTGCTTCGACGACTAGTCGAATCGGTCAG
>JAGQPC010000964.1 GCA_020426925.1 Planctomycetales bacterium
CCGCTCAGCCAGGTCCAGACGGTGTCGTTCCAGTAACGAACATGATGGAGCCGTACTTGTTCCTTGTTCGAGATCCATACGTCCACGAGTTGTTGGACCTGACCAAGAAACAGCGCGTGGACTTGCAATCGCTGAACGACAAAGCCGATCCCAAAATCTGGATGATCAGAAACCGGTCGGCCGAGGAAGCGGCCAACGTAAATGGCAAACTGATCGCGATTACTCGTCGCGAAATCAAAAAGGTCCTTGATGACCAGCAGTTGGAGCGACTGTTTCAAATCGAAATGTGGACGCAGGGAGTTCGTTCGCTGTTACGAGATGATGTAATCACGTCGTTGCGGATTTCAAAATCGCAAGCCACGGAAATCCAAGGCATCATCGCGGCCAGCGAAGTGCAGAAGGCAGACCTGCGAAAGAAACTGCAATCGGGAGGCGACCACGCCAAACTCAATCAGCAATACAAGGATGTGCAGATCGGCGAACAGGAACAGATACTGAAAATCCTAACGCAGCCGCAGCAGCAACAATGGGTGGCGATGCTCGGGCCGCGAGTCGAACTGAACAAGCTTGGACGTGTCAAGTTCAAGGCTCCGGAGTTTCCGAAATCGGCCAGTTGGATCAATTCGCCCGAACTAACGTTGGACAAGCTGAAAGGAAAGGTCGTGGCGTTGCATTTTTATGCCTTCGCCTGAATTAACTGCAAACGCAATTATCCTTGGTACAAGGAATGGCAAGAAACATTTTCCGATCAGCAGTTCACCAACATCGCAATTCACACTCCGGAACTTCGCTCGGAGCAAGGAGTCAAAGCGGTCACGGATGACGCGAAAAAGGCCGGGTTGGCCTATCCGATTGTTGTCGACGATTCCAAAAAGGCGTGGAATGCATGGGGCAATGCCATGTGGCCAAGCACGTACCTCATCGATAAAGAAGGATACGTTCGCTATTGGTGGGCCGGTGAATTGAACTGGGAAGAGGCTGGAATCAATCGAGTTTTTACCAATCGAATTCAGGAGCTGCTGAAGGAAACGTCGCTGTGACTCTGTTAGCGGCTGCCATGATCCCCGGTTTTCCGGTCAAGCGGCGCGGATAAAATAAAAATACGATGTCGCGACGTACGCCGTTTTGCACTTGCGACTCCAAACGTGGAATGTGATAGCGCGGCCTTCGGCCTTCCGTTGGCGTGTCCCAAAGAGAATCTTACTTTCAGTAGAAAGACTTATTCGTTCAAGGAACAACTATGAACTTCAAAATAGCGTCGTTTTTGATTGCCGCCTTGCTAATGATTGCAGTGCCGACTGTTGCTCAAGAAACCAAGGTTGCGCCGGCTCGCGCACAATTCGAAGAGATCTTCAGTAAGTGGAAGGACAACCTGAAAAAACTCCGAGACCTCAACGAAAAACATACGAAGGTCGCGGATGATGCCGACGTTCCAGAGATTCGGAAGGAATTCAAGGCCATCTACGACGAGACCGAAGCGATGATCCCGGAGCTAAGGAATCGAGCACTTTCGGCTTATCTGGAATCTCCGAATACGGATCGCGACTTGACCCGAATGCTGATCTCGATGGCCAGTGATGCCCTGTCGAGAGACATGTACTCGACCGCGAAGCCCATTTCCGATGCGCTGATGTCAAATGGTTGCGACGAAAAAGCACTCTACGACATTGCCGGTACGATCGCCTATTCAACCGACGATTTTACGGCTGCTGAAGAGTTGCTGAAGGAGGCAGATGATCGCGGCGTGTTGAATCTGGGCAAGGATGTTTACCCGACCGTCAGCGAGATGAAAGAATTGTGGGCAAAAGAGCTCGAAATCCGCGAAGCCGAAGCAAAGGCCGACGATTTACCCCGCGTTAAGTTGGCAACCACCAAGGGCGACATCGTTCTTGAACTGTTTGAGAACGAAGCACCGGACACGGTCGGGAATTTTGTGTCACTGATCGAACGAGGGTTTTATGACGGGCTGACATTTCATCGAGTGCTGCCGGGATTCATGGCGCAGGGCGGTGACCCACAAGGAGACGGAACGGGCGGACCTGGGTACAACATTTATTGTGAATGCTATGAAGACAACTACCGCCGCCACTTCTCTGGAACATTGAGCATGGCGAAGTCGGAACCTCGCGACACAGGAGGTTCGCAGTTCTTCATTACGTTCAAGGCTACGCCTCATCTGAACGGAAAGCACACTGCCTTTGGCCGAGTGATCGAAGGTATGGACGTGCTTGAAAGGCTTCAGCGAATCGATCCTGACACCGCCGACGGAACTGTTGAGCCGGACAAGATTGAAAAGGCAGAAGTTATTCGCAAGCGAGAACACGAATACGTGCCTAACAAAGCTCGCTAACCAAGGCGATCACGCACGCTGTGGCGTTGGAGATCGCACAGCCTTTTCATGCTGCGTTTCTCGTCCACAGGGCAGCGGCGTCTACGCCATGACTCCACCCTCCCTTGGGAGGGTCAAAAACGAGCTCGCGAGTTTTTGGGGAGGGGCGAAATGGCGAGCAACGTTTCACTCCACCTGCAAGCAACCCCTCCCCGAAGCTTCGTTCCTCAGCTTCGACCCTCCCGAGGGAGGGTGAAGTGACTTACACCAATGTCCGCGGGATGGTTAGTTTACTGAGCCACCAATGCCCACAGGGTGAGTCAGGTCGCGTCAAGCTGCACGAAGGCAAGAGTCGCGACTCTCGCGCCAGGTTAAACGCTCAAACCGCTTGGTTGCTGTCCAATCCAAAAGACAGTGTTTCAGGCAAACGCGGCCATCGCTTCTTGAACTCCGCTGTAGGCTTGATGAGCCTTCAGGCAGACTCGTCGGAACGCTTCTGGGCGTGAGACGCCTTCTAGGATGAATTTTTCGACGTTGCCTTGCGTAAATACTAAATCGCCCGCATCGAACCATTCTTGACCCGGGAGGACTCGAATCCCCACGGAATCGAATTTGTTCAAATCGATCGAACGTTCTTCTTTTCCGGTGATTCCACGCTCAACGACAATTCGCTTGTTGGTAACTCGATAGCGAGTTGCCACAAAGGGGCCAATACGACGAGCGTAGAGCAGGATAGCGATTGGAATCGTTGCCAGGCACAGCAAGTTGCCAATCGTTAACGGATAGATTCCGGCCGGAATGCTATAGAGTTGGCCGAGAATCCTGCCAACCGGAATCGGCCCTAGTGACATTCCAGCAACAGACGGCCAAACCGTCATGCAGGTGACTTCTTTCTCTGTCGCGGGAGTTACACCAGCAATGGCTTGTTTCATCCCAAATCTCCGATAAAGGTAGGGACAATTTACGTCCGCTATCTAGCGCGTTATTGGTTTTTCTGCACCATAATCAAAAGCGTGAGCAAGGACACGACAGGGTAGATTGTCCCTCGACTTTACGCTCCGGGTTATGACTTCTAACGACGAATCAAGTCCGTGAAACTACCAAAATGCCCGATTTGTCGCCAGGCCCTCGTAAACATCGCAGTTCAGGCCAGCCAAAGTCAATGACTGGAGCGATCACTCGGCACGTCACACGCCCAACGTCTTTGCGGTCTGCGGTTTGCGGAGTTTCCAAATCAGCCCATCGTAAGTGTAGTGCATGAAGGCTGCCCAGAGATTTGTCGCTAGGAAGATTTGAATCGCAAGCTCGTACCGAGAATTCTCCATGACCGTCGACAAGACTCCGATCGCCAGCACGAACAGGCACATTGTGCGGCCCCAGTGTCGAGCCATGGCCTGAAACGCGGACTGGCTGCCTTGTGTCCGCCGTTTGCTTGCGTAGTGCGTTATGATCGCGAAGTACTCGACTGAATGAAATGCTGCGTTGGCTACCGTTAGCATCACCAGGTGTTGATGAAAGCCGAAGCGCAAGCACGAAAGCATTGCTGCATACATTGCGTAGACATTTAGCAAATACAGGAGCTTCGGGGTTTGCGCTTGAGTGAAACGGACCAACACTTGTGAAACGAGAAGCAACGGTCCGGCTAGTGCCACGTAATCGACGATTCCGATTAGCGAACCGACAGTCGGGTTCAGCTCCAACCATCCGTTCAGTTCCGCGACCAAACGAAGAGACACGTAAGGCGGGAACAGACGCATAGTGTTCAGTTCCAGCCAGCGTCTACCGCCGCCCGACTTCATGCTGTAGATGCGGAGTATCCCACCGTGCTGGGCACCGAAATGCCAGGCGTTCCAGACGTATTCGATTGCGAGCAGGCAACTGAAACCACCGACCGTTAGCTGGGCACCGCCAACCACGACTGCGGCGATCACAGCCATCATGAGATACAGACCAGTTCGATCCTGTCGCTTGTCCGGATCGGCAGCAACCAACAGCAACGTAATCCACCGATGTGGAGTCGTGATGAAGTAGATCTGCCAAAAAGCCAAGGAGCTCTGCTGAGCAACAGTCCCGGCAGTGGCTTCTGGTAATAGAGCAACTAAGACCCACCAGAGATTGATGATGAAGCACAAATCGAAAGCGGGCGAAACAATCCAACCCGCTTTTTCTTCTTGAAGGGCGCTTCCCATCGATTCTTCTGGTGTTCTTACAGCGGGGCAGCGTCTATCTTCCAGGTTTCACCCGATTTCGAAAATTTCCAAGTCTTGGTTGATGCTGGATCATCACCACCGTACTTTACGATTTCGACCTGGGCCGTTGCAGAGTTTCCGTTGACCTCAATTGGGTCCAACGCGGAAAACGAGAATTCTTGGTACTTCTTCAGTTCGCTTGCATTCGGGGCGGTGGTAAACAGATCCTTAAAATCGGCACGTGTCGAGCGATCCGAAATCTCGCTAACGAATTCAAGAATTGCCGTTTGTTCCTCTGTTAACCCTTCGGTGTAATCGTCGGCGCCTTTCTTGCAGCCAAACAATATACATAGCGCGAGCAAGATTATCCCTAAACCTTTAAGTTTCATCGAATCGGTCTCCCTTAACGTCAACAAAAAACCCAAGTGCCGCCGTGCGACACTTGGGACAGCTTATGCATCAAGTTTATCGAGATGCTTACTCTTCTTCAACACGGTCGCCAGCTTGGCGAGTGCCGAGAGCGTACCAAACGTTTTCGTCGGTACCATCTGGATAGAAACCAACCGAACCGTCTGCTCGACCGGCAATAACACCACCGGGATGTGCACTTCGTGCAGCAGCCCAAGTGTCACCAGCACGGCTACCCTGTGCAGGAACTCGCTGACAGATCATTGGCGAATCTTGTGGAATCGAGTTCGTGGGGCAAACGTTGATGTTGTCGATCAGCTTGGGATCTTGCGTTCCCAGCGAGTTTGGCAACAGCGTAATGCGTGTAACGCGATCAGACGTGTCAGCTGGGTGGCCATGAGTGTAGACGCTCGCACCCATCGATGGGCTGGTCCAAACGCCTCGAATGTCTTTCGAGAATCGGCGGCCCGATCCTTCGCTGTCGTCAACCGTCATCACTTCGCTGACGATAACCGTTTTCGATGTGCCGTCTTTGATCTGGTTACTCTTGGTTCCCTTACCATGAGCAAACTTCCAGATACCTTTATTGACATTGTCTGTTTGAGCAGCTTTATCTTTCCAGCCAGGGATCATGCGAACGGTGATGACACCACGGCTTCGCTTAGCAGCACCGTAATGTTGGTCGCCAGCCTTCTTAAGATATCGATCTTCCAGTTCCTTGTTGCCTTCGATCGATTCGATGTAGCTTCCAGAACCCAGAGACGCGGCATAGTTGCCTTTCGCCATTTTCTCGTGGCAGGTTTCACCAGTTTCGTGCAGCCGCTGTGCTTCAGGAGCACTTGGGCATTTGATGAAGTCTGGCGTCAAGCGGTTGACCAGCCAGTTCCGGCCGCCACCAACATGCTCGCAGTCGTCGGATGCTTGGAATTCAGCTTCCATACACTTACTGATTCGCTTTGCAAGGTCGACTTCTTCCAACTGACCAAGGATTTGCTGAGCCCAGTTTGGACCGTGGCAAGTGTTGCCACACTGTGTGCCTAGCGAGTTTTGTGCTTGAGTCGTGCAGCTAGGGATGGCAGGTGGGAAAGCTCGGAATGCACTTTCGTAGTTAACCATCGCAAGAGCAAGCTGCTTGACTTTGTTGATGCACTGAGCACGACGAGCTGCTTCACGCGCGGCGTTAACAGCCGGCAAAAGCAGTAACACGAGAATCGCGATGATGGCAATCACCACCAGCAACTCCACTAGCGTAAAACCTTTACGAGTTCGAGCTTTCATAGACTCTTCCTCTCCCTTAAACAGTGAAACGATAATAGCGTAAATCTGGACAGCTTCCGCATTGTGCCGGATTGCAATTCATGAGAATAGCTTCCGCAGACTAACACAGCCGACTTGAAAATACAAGTTTCTGCTAAGCGGATGTTTACTAATCAAAATACATGCATGCAGCGATTTACGCACACTTGCGTCAAACGGCTGTCATTGAACAACATGAATTAGCGATTCCGGCAGACTTGCCACCACCAGTATCGCCCCCACCAATGCGTCATCGAGACGGCACATTAGTATTTGGCCTAACAACGGAAAAGAGTTTGCATTAATCTGGCCCATGCAAACCGCTTTCGACTATATCGGAGTTCGCATGCCGATGTCAAGTACTTCAAGCCGTTCTTTTGGGGCGAATTCCAGAAATTACGGCTAGCGAAAACTGCTCGATAATCCGGCTGTTTTGCATTCTGAGGACTTCGCGACACCTGCTAGCACCGCGAACGTTGCTCCGCCGGATTTCCGCCACTCAACAAATTGGCGCATTGCATGATTTGGCGAAATCTGCAAGTAGCATGTGCCAGCTTAATCTTCGGGTAGTGGAAGTTGCTAAACTTCCTTCGCTCCGCAGTTTTTTAGCACGTTCCACGATGGCTTATCCTCGCTCAGGGAACTTTAGCAAGCAAGATCCACTACGGCGGAGTAACGGATTCCACAACGAACTCAACTAAGTTGAAAATGTCACCTGCTTCGAGCTTAACGACCGGCGCGTTGTCTTGGTCGGAAGAAGCAGCCAATCTTGGCGAAATGAAAAACACGTTGCCCTGTCCGACCACTCGCGCATTTGCTCCTTGGACGACGATTGCTGTTTGTTCGTCGATACCAATTCCCAACACTTCAGGATGGGCGCGCACGAGTTCCTGCATCTCGCCAATCCGACCGCGCTTCGTGAAGTGCTGGTCGACTGCGGTGCCCGACAAAAACGCAAAGCCCCGCTCGTAACCTTTTGCCATGATGTTTCGATTGCCGAGCGGGTTACCTCTCGCCAAATAGTCCGCTTGGATCGACGCGCCGGCAGAGCTACCGCCGATAACGCCGCCTCGACTTAGCACGGCATGCATGGCGTCGAGTGCTTTCGTGCCCTCATAGGCGTCGACGAATCGCCATTGCCTGCCTCCACCGAACCAGATCGCCGTCGCTTCGTTCATAGCTGCAAGAAACTTGTCCGACTCCACATCTGCCCGTTTTCGTTCCGGCAACACAGTTACGGAACCAGCACCGATGGCGAGGAAACGCTTAGCGATCCACTGTTCCTCTGGAATCGGATCCGAAACGGCAGTTGGCAAGACGACGATGTTCGCTTCATCGCTTCCTGCGAGTTCGACAAAACATCGCACAACGCTGTCTGGCAATTGTCCACCACCAGCAAGCAGCAACGCTCCCGCTGTCAACGGTCGCACTTCGCTAGTCGGTCTTTGGCCGACAGTACGATTTCTGAGTTGCCGCTGAAGAGCAACCAAGTCGACTTTCTGTTTGCCGATCGAGATCGATTCGGTTGTGTCCGAGCCTTCGGCAGCTGGCAGCTCGACCAAACATGGCACTCCAAGCGACCACAATCTTCGCCCCGAAACAAACAGCTGAGCCCCATCCGGGACCTTGATGATCAACCGCGATGAGTCCGATTCCCGCCCTTCATTTAGTCCGTCTCCAAGAATGAACCTGATTCGCGAGAGCAGACAGAATTCTTCCACACTTGGAACCCGATCGTCAGAGCGTTGATGATCGGTGCGTGAGCACAGCGATTCGGCGACCGCGGAATCACAGCCTACGAATAAGCCTCGATCTGCCAGTGCTGAAACGGTTTCTCCATCCGTCTCGTTCGACAGCCACACGCCATCGAGCGATTTAGCCTGCTCGATGAGTTCGTTACGCTCGCACTTTGGCACGAACGTAATCGACAGATCAGGTAGCGTTGCGAGCTGTCGTCTAAATTGAAGGGCAGTCGCGTCGTCATTCCCAACGACCAGAATCTGCTTGCCATCGCCGACTGATTCACAAAACTGTTTGACGGCACCAGAATTCTTGCTGACATTTGCGATCGACAATGTTCCCGAAGACGTGTCTGCTCGCAGAGGCAGCGAAATCGTGAAAGCAAGCAACGTAAATAGAAAAGTTTTCGTTTGTGGTGATAGCTTCGTGTTTTTCGTGTCTGTGTACATGCTTGGTCCGTTCGCCAGCGTTGTTTGCTTAATCGTCGACGATCATTCTATACGGTCAACACGTAGCACAGTCGTGCACCACTTTTCGACGTGTAGATCATCCGGCACAATGGCGCCGGTTCGTACCACAGACAGTATGGAGACTCGTGATTATGGCGACCACATCTAAATCTCGGCGCAAGATTGGGATTCGCGATCGCTTGGGCAGGCTAACCTATCGAGCAGTATGTCGGTTGTTGGGCGACGAAGACGGAAACGGCGAAGCGCGGCTGCGGAAGGGAGCTGGCTACGAAATCGACATCGCCAACGGCGTCTTCATCAGTGGCGACTCGTTGCGTGTCACCGTTCAAGATCCTAAGCTGCCGCGAAAGTTCACGAACGTGACGTTTGTCGAAATGACAAACAAACCCAAAGGCCTGCAGATCAACTGCGAAGATTGCCAAACTCGCTGCGATCACGTCGCCGCTGCGATGTCATTGATTTTGGAAGAAAAGTTGACGCTGGGTCTCGCCGCTCCGCCTGACCCATCAGAACCCGTCGAACTGCTTACGGAAGACGAACTCGTCGCCCGCGCATTGGCGGATCGAGCAGAGCGAGCTGAAAAAGAGCAGATGCTTTTGCGGTCACATGAGCCCGACAAACCATGGACCGACTACACCGTTACCAGCCGCCTGTCGGGAAAGTCCTACCGAGTGTCGCTGCGAGGCATGGAGATTGGCGAATCGTATTGCTCGTGTCCCGATTTTCGCACGAACCATCTGGGCACTTGCAAGCACATACTTCACGCGCTGACCAAAGTGCGAAAACGGTTTGCGAAAAAGGAATTGGCAAGATCGTATCGGCGCGCCGGGTTATCGCTTCGGCTCGATTACGGAAAAGAGATTGGCTTGCGATTCAACGTGCCTCGGAAGCTTGAAGAAGAATCGCGATCCATTCTTGGAAAGTTGGCAGAAGAGAAATCGACCAATGCCAAGCGAGTCGTGCGTGTTGTGCGAGATCTGGAAAAGGCCGGATGTTCGGTCAACGTTTATCCGGACGCCGAAGAGTTCATCGAAAGCAAACTGCTGCAAGATCGCATCTCGTCAAAAGCCGAAGAGATTCGGAGTGACGTTGAAAGTCACCCGCTGCGTACAGAATTGTTGAACGCTGAATTGCTGCCGTACCAGCTGGACGGAATTGCGTTTGCCGCGGGTGCTGGTCGAGCAATCTTGGCCGACGACATGGGATTGGGAAAAACGATCCAAGGAATTGGCGTTGCGGAATTGCTCGCGCAGCTTGCAGAGATCAAACGAGTGCTGGTCGTCTGTCCTGCGTCGTTGAAGTCGCAATGGCGATCGGAAATCTCCCGATTCTGCCAACGTGATTCACAAATCGTGATCGGATCGGCTGAGGAACGAACGGAGCAATATGAAAACGGAGCGTTCTTCACGATCTGCAATTACGAACAAGTTCTGCGAGACCATGCGATCATCGAACGGATCAAGTGGGACCTGATCATTCTTGACGAAGGTCAGCGCATTAAGAACTGGGAATCCAAAACGTCGCGGCTCATCAAGTCTTTGTCGTCTCAGTTTGCATTAGTTCTATCCGGCACGCCGCTGGAAAACCGTTTGGAAGAGCTGTACACCGTTGTCGGCTTCATCGACGACCAACGCCTCGGGCCAGCGTATCGGTTCTTCCATCGACATCGCATTGTCGACGAACGAGGACGAGTCGAAGGCTACAAGAACTTGGACGACCTTCGCGAAACGCTGAAGCCAATCCTGCTGCGCCGCACGCGGGACACGGTCATGAAGCAACTTCCCGAGCGGACCACGGAAATCGTGCGCATTCGGCCGACTGAAGAGCAGCAGATCATGAGCGACGAGTATGCAAAGCGAGCTGGCCAGATCGCTGCGAAAAAGTTTTTGACGGAACTCGATCTACTGCGCATTCAGAAGTACTTGCTGTTCGCTCGCATGGCCGCCAACAGCACGTTCTTGGTCGACAAAGAAACTCACTACAGCACGAAGCTGGAACGGCTTGAAGAACTCCTTGGGCAACTCGCCGAAGAATCCGACCGCAAGATCGTCTTGTTCAGCGAATGGACGACGATGTTAAATCTGATTGAACCGCTGATCGCAAAGCACGGTGGTCAATTCGTACGGCTCGACGGCAAAGTGCCCCAACAAAAGCGTCAACAGCTGGTGCATCAATTCCAAACCGACCCGAATTGCCGTGTCATCTTAATGAGCAACGCGGGAACCACCGGTTTGAATTTGCAAGCCGCGAACACAGTGATTAACGTTGACTTGCCGTGGAACCCAGCGGTGCTGGAGCAGCGAGTCGCACGGGCTCACCGCATGGGACAACAGCAACCGGTGCATGTCTATTTGCTGGTAACCGAGCAGACGATCGAAGAACGCATGCTAGGCACATTGTCCGCCAAGCATGATCTGGCGATGGCGGCGCTCGATGTGAATTCGAATGTCGATATGGTTGAATTGCGCAGCGGTATTGAAGAACTGCGTAGCCGTTTGGAACGGCTGATTGGCAAAGTGCCACCGGCACCCATTGACGCGTCCGAACAGTTGCGCGTGGAAGCTGACGCACAAGCTCTGGTCGCTAAGCGAGAGCGAGTGGCCGCTGCGAGCGGAGAATTGCTGGGAGCGGCATTGAGCTTGGTCGGCGAACTGATCGATACCGGTTCCGCACCGAACCCTGAAGTGGTCGATCAGGTACAGACAGGTCTGGCAAATTTAGCCGAACGCGATGCCGAAGGACGATTGCAGTTGCGTTTAACATTGAAGGACGACGGGCAGCTGCGCAATCTCGCTCAAACGTTAGCCAAGCTGCTGGTGACCGGAGGCGAGTGAGTAGCTTGACTCTCCGAGTCGAG